>DATAAL010000018.1:0-6952 GCA_036260145.1 Longimicrobiaceae bacterium
CGCCCCCGGTGCATGTGAAGGAAGGAGTCCCCCACGAAGCGGCACCGGGGTCCCGGGGACGCAGTGCCTGCGTGGAAAAATTTGTGTAATGATTCTCAAGGAACTTTACCCCGCGACCGACACTATCACTCGTCATCGCCACCACATGCGTTACACGGCGGAGCTCCGGACCGATTGCATGGCGGCTTCCGTAATGTCCCCGTGGACGCAGGGGATTGCCCTTTCCAACAGCCGCATTACTATTCAAACATGAGCACAATTCTCAGCATGAAGCAGTCGGACCTCCTGCGGGAGCTGTCCCGGCGCGCGGACCCCGTACCCGAGGACCACCTGGACGGACGGGTGGTACGGGCGCTGGAGGCACGCAACTTCATCGAGCGGCGCGAGGGCGGGATCACCCTCTCCGGGGAGGGTCGCGCCCACTTCGAGAATCACGTGCGGAGGCGCCGCCGGGCGACCCATCACGGCGCGGAGTCGGACCCGCGGGGTGCCCGGGCGGAGGCGATCCGCCGGGCCATCGAGATCCTGGAGCTGGCGGTCCCCCGGGAGGCGGAGGTGCTGGTCGGCGACGTGGAGGCGCGTGCTCACGAGGTGGTGGAGGGGCTGCGGCGGTTCGGCCAGAGCCTGGAGTCGCGAGGGGTGCCCGCGGGAGTCTGAGGCCGGACCGGCTCGGCCACCACGACGGAGGAGGCCCGGGGACGCATCCCCGGGCCTCTGTGTTTTTCCGCCCGCCTACTTGGTCGGCACCTCCGCCGGGCGCTTCCCGGGCGCCTCGGGAGACTTGGCCTTCTCGTCCGGGGCCCGGCCTGCCGCGCGGACGTTGATCACCTTGTTCAGCGCGTCGAACCAGAAGGGGGCGCCGAGCGACAGGGCGGTCGCGGTGATCAGGAGTCCGACGAGCTTGGACCAGATCTGCGCCGCGCCCCACCTCCATCTCCACGGCCACTGGAGACGGTACTCCGGGGAGGCGCCCCTCCCGGCCTGGAGAATCCCCAGCCCGGCTGCCTCCTGGCGGGTCCATCCCAGCCGGAGCTGGAGCGAGTCCAGCTCCGCCCGGGCGGCGGCGTAGAGCGCTCTCGCGGAGTCCTGGCTCGGCGTGCGCGGGCGCAGCCCCGCTCCGAGGGTCGAGGTATCCTGCTGCATCGCCTCGAACCGGGCGACCACCTGCTGCGCCAGCCTGTTCCTCAGCTCGTCGTCCACAGCCAGCGTACGCCAGATCTGGATGGTGTCCGCGTTGGTGGCGCACGCGACCACCAGGCCGATCACCAGCAGAAGGATCTGCGTGGTCCGCTTGTATGCTCCGGAAACGCGGTCCATCGCGTTGTTGAACCACACCTCCACGCTGTCGTGAAGCTTCTGGAACTCGGTGCGGGTTCCCGAGACCGCGCCCGCGAGCCGTCGTTTTACAGGGTCCGGGAGGGTGGTCGCTTCGATGGTGCCGACATCGGTCAGGAACTGTGCAACGTCGCCGACGGCGTCCTGTTTGAGCAGATCGATCACGTCGGCCAGGCTCGGGCGCGTCGGGGCGGTCTCGGCGGTATAGCCCGCGATCCGCGTTGCCGCCCCGCCCGCACCCGGCTGGAAACCGGCTACGTCGAGGAGCGCCATGGCGAAGGTGCGCGCGGGGATGTACGACGGCTTTCGCTTTCCGCCCCAGAGGCTGGGGGCGTAGAGGCTCCTGATCAGGCGGTGCTCGAAGAACTTCCCGCTGACATCCGTCTCGCCCGTATCCTCAAGGAGCCGTTGGATCCCCTGCACCAGGTGCCTGCCACGGAGGTTCAGCAGCGCTGCGATGTACTCGTTGATCGCCGTGCACACCAGGCTCAGGAGCAGGTAGACGAAGAACAGGCCGATGATGATGTCGAGGATCTCCAGACCGAACATCGGGAATCTCCGGGAGGGGGAGGTGGGAAGGGTGTACCGGCAAGGGATTCGACGGACACGTCCGGCCGCTTTCGCGCCGCGTGGCGGGGAGGGAGGTTCGGGTGGTACGGAGCCAGTGACCGTAAATAATGCGCTCCCTTCGCGGCATGGCAAGGATGGGGAGGAGGACAAGGGAGCGGACCTGGCGCCGGGTGGCGTGGACGAAACCCCGGAGCATCGCCGCGCGTAGGGAGGTGGGTCCGAAGTGCTCCCACCCTCAGCGAATCCACACATGAACGCGCTCACCGCCTCCCTCGCGTCGCTCGCCCTGGTGCTCGCCGCCTTCCCCGCCCGAGCAGGGGCGCAGGAGCACACCGCCCCCCGCTCCGCCCGGGTGGACGCCCGGGGCGCCTCCGTTGTGCGGGTGGAGGCGCGCGCCGGGACGCTCCGCGTCGAGGGGCGCCCCGGGACCGCGGAGGTCCGTGTCTCCGGTACCGCGCGCGCCAACCGCCGCGAGTACCTCCAGGAGATCCGCCTGGTGACCGAGCGCCACGGGGACGAGGTGTACGTAGTGGTGGAGATCCCGGAGCGGACGGTGTTCCTCGGGAACCTGGTGCGGGCGCTCGACCTGGTGATCGAGGTCCCGGAGCGGATGGCGCTGGACGTGACCGACTCCAGCGGGGAGATCGTGATCCGCCGCGTCGCCTCCCTCCGCCTGGACGACAGCTCCGGCGACGTGGAGATCACGGACGTGGCCGGGGTCCTCCGCGTGAACGACAACTCGGGCGAGCTGCGGATCGAACGGGTGGGCGGGGACGTGAGGGTGGCCGACAGCTCCGGGGACCTCCGGATCCGCGACGTCCGCGGCGGAGTGGTGATCGACGATGACAGCTCCGGCGACATCGAGGTACGCGAGGTCCGGCGCGACGTGCTGGTGCGGGAGGACAGCTCCGGGGACATCCGCGTGGACGGGATCGGCGGGAGCTTCACGGTGACGCGGGACGGGACCGGGGAGGTACGGGTGGGGAAGGTGGCGGGGGCGGTGCGGATCCCCAGGTCACGGTAGAAGGGACGCACGGCCAAACTGCTTTATTGAACTGCATGGTTTGGGCGTGTCCCGCGCTGCACGTCCTGGTGAACAACGCCGCCACCTACACCCGGCACCGCGCGGTGACCGCGGACGGGATCGAGACGCAGTTGGCGGTGAACCACCTCGCCCCCTTCCTCCTCCCCATGCTCCTCCGGGCCGACATCCCCGCGCGGGTGGTGACGGTCAGCTCCGAGGCGCACCGCGGCGCGCGGCTGGACTGGGACAACCTGCAGGGGGAGCGGGGGTGCGGCGGGTTGCGGGCCTACGGCAACTCCAAGCTGGCGAACCTTCTCTTCACCCGGGAGCTGGCGCGGCGGCTGGCGGGGATGGGGGTGACGGTCAACGCGCTGCACCCCGGGGGAGTGGGGACGGAGCTGCTCTCCGGGGGGTGGGTCCCGCTCCGCCCCTTTGCCCCTTTCTGCGCACCCCGGAGCGCGGGGCGCGCACGGTGATCTACCTGGCCGCCTCGCCCGGGGTGGAGGGGGTCACGGGGAAGTACTTCCGGGACGAGCGGGAGATCGCCCCCTCCCCCGCGGCGCTGGACCCGGAGGCGGCCCGGCGCCTCTGGCGGATCAGCGAGGAGCTGACCGGCCTGGCGACCCCCGGCTGATCCCGCTCCGCGCCGTCAGAGGACGTGGCCGAGGAGCCAGTAGAGGAGAATGAAGATCAGCAGGGTGCTCAGGCACCCGCCGCCGAGCTTCCTGGCTCCCCATCCGGCGAGCAGGGCCCGCACGAGGTTGCGCATCGTCGTCGCCTCCGGTCCAGAGTTCCCCGTCCCTTCCCCTCCCCGCCGGGGTGCACGGCGCGTGCCGGGTGCAGCCACCAGGCTGCACTGGAGCCGTCCGGCTGCAGGCCCTCGCGAGCACCTGTGCCCACAACTCGGTTGATTATAACGACTTGAGAATTCACGTCCTCCGGTGTGCCGGTTGCCTGAGAGCGGTGCGTGCAGGACGGCACCCCTTTCTACCGGAGGCAGAGATGAAGCGGATTGTGGGCGGGATCCAGATCGTGACGGGAGTGGCGGCGCTGCTGTGCGCGACCCCGCTCCCGGCGCAGTCCACCGTGGCGGACTCGGCGCTGGCGGCGTGCTCGGCGGCAGCGCGCGGCAGACGCGAGGCGGAGGCGAAGGCGGAGGCGGACCGGGCGGAGCGGCTCTTCCGGGCGCGGATCGCCGCGTCGCCGCGGGAGGTGGAGGCGCGCGTCGGGCTGGCGCGCACCCTCAGCGAGTGCAGGATCCCCCTCGCCAACTTCATGCAGGCCGGGCAGCTGGTCGGGGAGTCCAGCGAGCTGCTGGAGGAGGCGCTGGCCATCGACTCCACCCACTGGACGGCGCGCTTCGTCCTGGCGATGAACCACTACCACACCCCGGCCTTCCTGGGGAGGACGGGCGACGCCATCCGGGAGTTCGAGCGGTTGCTGGCGCGGCAGGGGAACCGGGCCGACCGCCCCGTCCTGGCGGACCCCTACCTCCGGCTGGGGGAGCTGTATCTCCGCTCCCGACGGCGGGACGACGCGCTGGAGGTGTGGCGCCGCGGGGCGGCGCTCTTCCCCGGCGACGAGCGGCTGCGCAGACGGCTGGAGGAGAACGGGGAGCGGACCGGCGCGAACGGGACCGGCGCCGCGGCGCCGGCCGCCCCCGCCGCCCCCCGCGCGCTGGAGGGGCTGGTGGTGCGCGCCTCGGGGATCCGCATGGACGACACCCGCGGCGGGACCTCGCTGCGGCGGCTGGACGTGCTCACCACCCCCGGGGACGCGGTGGACCTGATGCAGGCCTTCCAGACCGTCCCGGGGACCACTCGCGCGGCGGAGGGGAGCGACCTGTACGTGCGGGGCGGCGACCCGGCCGAGGCCCCGGTGTTCGTGGACGGGGCGCGCCTGGTCTACCCCGGCCGCTACGAGAACCTGGGCGGCGGGGTGATGGGGATCCTGGACTCCAACGTGATCCGCAGCGCCTACTTCTCCAGCGGCGGCTTCTCCGCCCGCTACGGGGACGCCCTCTCCGGGGTGCTGGACGTGGAGACCGAGGGGCGCCCCGAAGCGTCCATGCGCCAGCTCAACCTGAACACGGTGCAGGCGGGCGCCATCCTACGTGCGCCGCTGGGGGAGCGCGGCGGGGTCTGGGGGACGCTGCGCGGCTCCAACGCCGCCCTCCTCCTGGCGATGCACGGCCGCAGTGCCGACTTCGCCGCGGCGCCCTGGTCGCTGGAGGGGATGGTGGGCGCCACCTGGGAGCCCCGCGAGGGGACCGCGGTGCGTGCCGTCGCGCTGGTGGACGGGGACGCCTCGGCGCGAGAGGTGGAGGCGTTCGGCTTCCGGGGCCCCTTCCGCAGCCACGGGGAGAACCGGTTGCTGGGGCTCTCCGCGCGCGCGGTGAGCGTGGACGGACGGGCGGGGATCCGGGCGAACCTGTCGCTGGCCGAGCGGGGGAGCGGCTTCCGCTTCGGGGTGCTGGACCGGGAGCGGAGCGACCGCGGCGCCCGCCTGCGCCTCGAGGGCGACCTGGCCTGGGGCGTGGGCGGGCGGGTGCGCGCGGGGGTGGAGGGGGCGCTCCTGGACGCCGCGCAGCGGGGGACGGTCCCCACCACCGACCGGCTCGCCCCCGGGTCGCCCTCCCGGGCGCTGGATGGGGAAACGGAGACCGCGACGCACCTGGGCGGCTACCTGGAGGCGGAGCGGGCGTTCGGCTCGGGGGTGGCGCTGGTGGCCGGGGTGCGCGCGGACCGCCTCCCGGGCGAGGACGCCTGGACGGTGGACCCGCGCGCCTCGCTGGCGCTGAGCACCGGGGAGTGGACGCTGCGCCTGGGCGGCGGGGAGTTCCACCAGGGACGGTGGCGCACGCGCTACCAGGTCCCCGATGCAGGGGCCCCCTCCGGGACGCCGCGGCGGGCCCGGCACCTGGTGGCCGGCGCGGAGCGGCGGGGCGAGCCCTCGCTGCGGGTGGAGTCGTACCTCAAGCGCTACGGGAGCTACGTCGCCGCGGGCGACGGCCCCCGGATCACCGCCGGGGAGGCGGCGGGGGTGGACGCCATGCTGCGCTGGACCCGGCAGGCGCGGCTCAACGGGTGGATCACCTACTCGTACCTGCACGGGCGGGTGGAGCTGGAGGACGGAATCGAGGTCCCCTCCGCCGTGGACGTCACCCACACCCTCACCGGAGTCGCCAAGCTCTCGGTGGGGCGGCGCTGGGAGGTAGGGAGCACGCTGCGCTACGGGACCGGCCGTCCCTTCACCCCGGTCGTGGGAGCCGGGACGGATGAGGGGGCGCCCGCCCTCTTCCGCCCCGTGTACGGCCCCACGCACGGGGAGCGCCTCCCCGCCTACGCCCGGCTGGACGGACGCATCACCCGCTTCGTGACCCGCGGCTCCACCTCGGGCGTGGTGTACCTGGAGATGCTGAACCTGCTGGACAGGGACAACGTGGCCGCGTATACCTACGATGCCGCGTACCGGGAGCGCCGCGCCGTCTCCTCCTTCTTCTCCGACCGCACCCTGGTGCTCGGGATGGGGCTCACCTTCCGATGACCGACCCGCTCGCCGCCGGCGCCGCCTTCGCGGGGCTGGGCGCCACCTTCATGAGCACCGCGCTCCTGCTGATGTTCAACCCGCGGAGCGCGGGGCTGCGCTGGTACGCGCTCTTCTGGACCTCCATCCTGGGGTGGCTGGCGTCGCAGGGGTGGGGGGCCTCCACCGGCGACTGGCGAGTAGCCGGTCCGGTGCTGAACGCCTCGCTGCACTTCGCCCCGGGGCTCTTCCTGGCCTTCGCCCTGGTAGAGGGGATGCGCAGGGCGGGCGCGCACGGGCTCGCCCCGGTGGCCGTGGCGTTCCTCCTCCTCCCGCTGGACACGGTGTACGAGGGGAACCCGGCGGCCGACGCGGTGATCGGGGCCTGGAACATCGTCCCCTGGCTCGCCGCGAGCTGGATCCTGTGGACCCGCAGCTACCGGGAGGTGCGGGAGGACCCCCACCGGCGCCGCAGGGCGCGCTGGGTGCTGGTCCCCC
>DATAAL010000019.1:0-3795 GCA_036260145.1 Longimicrobiaceae bacterium
AGGAAACTCCGGATGCTGACTCAGGAAGAGCGGGATCGGATCGAGAAGCTGCTGCTGCGGGAGCGGGAGGCCGCGCTCGAGGCGTTGGGACACTTCGAGGAGCGGGCGTCAGACCTGCGGGAGCGCTCGGGCGAGATGAGCCTCTACCGCTTCCACATGGCCGACATCGGGACGGAAGCCCAGGAGCAGGAGAAGGACTTCCTCCTGGCGAGCAAGGAGGGGCGGCGGCTCTACGAGGTGGACGAGGCGCTGCGGCGCCTGTACAAGAGCCCCGAGGACTTCGGGACGTGCGAACGGTGCGGGGGGCCGATCGGCGTCGAGCGCCTGGAGGTGATCCCGCAGACGCACTTCTGCGTCCGGTGCCAGGCCGCGGTGGAGGAGTAGCCGAGTCGCCGCGGCGTCCTAGTCGACGAGCTCCTTCAACAGAAACTGGAGCGCTTCCCGGGCCCTCAGCACCCTCATCTTGAGGGCGCTGACGGAGGCATCCAGCATCTCCGCCATCTCCTCGTACGAGCGGCCCTCCACGTGCTTCAGGAGGAAGGCCTCTCGCTGCGCCTCCGGGAGCGAGGCGAGCGCCCGCTCCACCGTCTCGCGCATGCTGGCGCGGTCGGCGCTCAGCGCCGGGTTGTCGCTGTCCGGAGTGGTGGCGGTGTCCTCTTCCAGCGGGACGGTGTGCCGGCGCCGGCTCTTGAGGTGGTCCTTGCACCGGTTCACCAGGATGCGGAAGACCCACGCGCCGAAGCGGCTCGGGTCCTGGCAGCTGGCCAGCGAGGTGTAGGCCTTGACGAATGAATCCTGCACCAGATCGGCAGCCAGGTCGCTGTCCCTCACCATCCCGACCGCGTAGCGGAAGAGCGCGGCCTGGTACCTCGAGACCAGGAGCGCGTAGCGGTCCGTATCCCCGGCGAGCACGAGGGCAACGAGTTGGGCGTCGGTCTCGGTGTTCACGTTCCGGGGCTGCGAGGTAAACGGGTGCGGATCGCGATAAACAACGCGCGAAGCGCCACCGTTCTGACACGGGGATCGACTTGCGACGCGGGGGGCGCCCTCGCTATACTGACGGACTTTGCGTGGTCCGAATGATGCACAGACGGCGCGACGCCCCGTCGGGGTCACATCTCGGCCGCGCGAGGGCTGCGAGAGCCTCAATCTATCCCAGGAATCGAGATAGAGGAAGTCAATATGTCCAACGCCGGGCTTGAAGGAGTTGTTGTTGCCGAGACCAGGCTCAGCCATATCGACGGGGCGGCGGGCGAGCTGATCTACGGCGGGTACGATATCGACGATCTCGCCCGCAACACCACCTTCGAGGAGGTGTGCTACCTCCTCTGGAACGGGGAGCTTCCCGACCGGCAGCAGTTGGACGAGCTGAAGGAGCAGCTCGCCGCCGAAGCTACGCTCGCTCCGGAACTCGTCGAGATGCTCCGCTCCTTCCCGAGGGACGCGGACCCCATGACCGCCCTCCGCACCACGGTCTCCGCGCTGGGGATGTACGACCGCGACGCGGACGACAACTCCGAGCCGGAGCTGCGCCGCAAGTCGATCCTCCTCACGGCCAAGATGCCGACGATCGTCGCGGCGTACGACCGGATCCGGAACGGCAGGGACCCGGTGGAGCCTCGCGCGGGAGCGAGCATCGCCTCCAACCTCCTCTACATGCTCAACGGGGAGGAGGCCAACGAGACCCGCTGCCGCACCATGGACGCCGCCCTGATCCTGCACGCGGAGCACGGGATGAACGCGTCGACCTTCGCGGCGCGCGTCACCGCCGGGACGCTCTCGGACATCTACTCCTGCATCACCTCCGCCATCGGGACGCTCAAGGGCCCCTCGCACGGCGGCGCGAACGTGGAGGTGATGAACATGCTCCGCGAGATCGACCGGAGCGGCGTCGATCCGAAGGAGTGGGTGCTCAACGCCCTGCAGTCCGGGAAGCGGATCATGGGCTTCGGGCACCGGGTGTACAAGGCCACGGATCCGCGCGCCAGCATCCTGCGCGAGCTGGCCGACAAGATCATGAGCGAGGCGGGGAACACCCACTGGCTCACCCTCTCCGACCAGATCCGCGCCGTGATGACGGAGGAGATGGAGAAGCGCGGCAAGAAGATCTACCCGAACGTCGACTTCTTCTCCGCCTCGGTCTACACCACCATCGGGATCGCCGAGGACCTCTTCACCGCGGTGTTCGCCATCGCCCGCGTCCCGGGGTGGACCGCGCACCTGTTCGAGCAGTACGCCCACAACCGCCTGATCCGTCCGCAGGCCGACTACGTGGGGCCGCGCGGGCTGAGGGTGAAGCCGATCGACGAGAGGTAGTCCCCGCGGACGGGGACCTTCCGGGGCGCTGCGGAGCTTCCGCCGCGCCCCGGAGTTTTTTTACGGGCGCCGCCGCGCTATACTGTCGCCGCGCCGGACCCGGGAGGGCACCCGACCGCCCTCCATCGTGACACCAACCTCGAGCTTCAGATCCTGCAATGTCTACATCCTGGCACCCGACGGTCCCCGCCGACGGAGAGCGCATCTCGACCCGAGACGGGGAGCTGAGCGTCCCCGACCATCCGGTGGTCCCTTTCATCGAGGGCGACGGCACCGGGCCCGACATCTGGGCTGCCTCGCAGCCGGTCTTCGACGCCGCCGTGGAGAAGGCGTACGGCGGGGAGCGGCGGATCCGCTGGATGGAGGTCCTTGCCGGCGAGAAGGCGTTCAACGCCACCGGGAGCTGGCTCCCGGACGCCACCCTGGAGGCGTTCCGCGAGTACCTGGTGGGGATCAAGGGCCCGCTGACCACCCCGGTCGGCGGGGGGATCCGCTCGCTGAATGTGGCGCTCCGCCAGATCCTGGACCTGTACGCCTGCGTGCGCCCGGTGCAGTGGTTCGAGGGGGTGCCCTCCCCGGTCCGGCGTCCCGATCAGGTGGACATGGTGATCTTCCGCGAGAACACCGAGGACATCTACGCCGGGATCGAGTTCGAGGAGGGAACCGAGGACGCCGAGCGCTTCCGCCAGGTGCTGCGTGAGACCTTCCCCGACCGCTTCAAGAAGGTCCGTTTCCCCGGGAGCTCCAGCTTCGGGATCAAGCCGGTCTCCCGCGAGGGCACCGAGCGCCTGGTGCGCGCCGCCATCCAGTACGCCATCCGTCACGGCCGCCGCTCGGTGACGCTGGTGCACAAGGGGAACATCATGAAGTTCACCGAGGGCGGCTTCCGCGACTGGGGATATGCGCTGGCGAAGCGCGAGTTCGGGGCGGAGGACTTCGAGGGAGGACCGTGGCAGGTGATCCGGCACGACGGCCGGGAGATCGTCGTCAAGGACTCCATCGCCGACGCCTTCCTGCAGCAGATCCTGACGCGGCCGGCGGACTACGACGTGATCGCCACCCTGAACCTCAACGGCGACTACGTCTCGGACGCGCTGGCCGCGCAGGTGGGCGGGATCGGGATCGCCCCGGGGGCCAACATCAACTACGTGACGGGGCACGCGATCTTCGAGGCAACCCACGGCACCGCGCCCAAGTACGCGGGGAAGAACATGGTCAACCCGGGCTCGGTGATCCTGTCCGGGGAGATGATGCTGCGCTACATGGGGTGGGGCGAGGCCGCCGACCTGATCGTCAAGGGGCTGAACGGCGCCATCGGGCAGAAGACCGTCACCTACGACTTCGAGCGGCTGATGGAGGGTGCCGCCAAGGTGTCCACCTCCGAGTTCGGCGAGCAGATCATCCGGAACATGTAGGCCGGGGGCGCCGCCCGCGCGGGCGGCGCCCCATGGCAACCTGACCAGCGTCTGTGCAATGAAC
>DATAAL010000020.1:0-8344 GCA_036260145.1 Longimicrobiaceae bacterium
GGCCGCTCTCGCGCTCCCGACCCGCACGTACCCGCCGAGATCCGTGATGATTCCTGCGCCCGGCTGTAACGCGCGGCGCTGGGCCGCCGCCCTGCTCCTCCCGGTGTGTGCGCCGGCCTCCCTGGCGGGGATCCGCCACTACCGCACCCCCGACGGGTCGGTGGCCGCGGGGCTGGAGATCTTCCGGGACGACTCGCTGGTGCCCCGCCCGGGGACCCGGGATCTGTACTCCAGTGACGGGTGGAACCTGCTGAACGCGGTGGGGGAGGAGGCCTCGGGAGAGGGCATTCTCCCGTGAGCCCCGCCCCCGCGCGCCGGTGATCGCCGGGATCGTGCTGGCCGCCGGGCGCTCCCGGCGGATGGGGGAGCCCAAGGCCCTCCTCCCCTTCCGCGGCGAGAGTTTCCTGGCCCGGGTGGTGCGCGCGCTGCGGGAGGGGGGCTGTGAGGCGGTGGTGGTGGTGACCGGGCCGCAGGCTGACGGGGCAGCGCGGCGGGTCGCGGCGGCGGCGCGGGAGGCGGGGGCGCGCGTGGTGGAGAACCCGGATCCCGGCGCGGAGCAGGTGGACTCGCTCCGCGCCGGGATCGCGTCGCTCCCCGCGGACGCGGAGGCGGCCGTCGTGGCCCCGGTAGACGTCCCCGGGGTCGGGACCGCCACGGTGCGGGCGCTGGTGGCGGCGTTCCGGGTTCGGGGGGCCCCGATCGTCCGGGCCACGCACGGCGGCGAGCACGGGCACCCCACGCTCTTCGCGCGGCGCCTCTTCCCGGAGCTGTTCGCGGACCCGCTTCCGGAGGGTGCCCGCAGCGTGGTCCACGCCCACGCCGCCGAGGTGGAGGAGGTCCCGGTCGCGGAGGCGGAGATCCTCCTGGACGTGGATACCCCGGCGGACTACCGGCGCCTCCTGGAGGGCGGCGATGCCGGGCGGTGACCTGGTCACCCCGGCGGACGCGGCGGCGGCAGCGCTGGAGGCGCTGCGCGACGGCCCGCCGGTGGCCACGGTGCTGGTGATCGAGGGAGGAGAGGGCGGGCCGGCCCCCGGGACACGGATGCTGGTGTGGGCGGAGCGGCGGGCGGGGTCGCTGGGGGACGCGGAGCTGGACGCGCGGACCGCGGAGCGGGCGGGAGCCGTACTGCAGGGGGAGGAGCGCGCCGGCCCGTGGACGGTCCGGACGCCGGAGGGGGAGTGCACGCTGTATGTGGAGGCGCACCGCCCCCCGCCGGAGCTGGTGATCGTGGGGGCGGGGCACATTGCTCGGCCGCTCTGCCGGATCGGGGCGATGCTCGGCTTCCGGGTGCGGGTGCTGGACGACCGTCCCGAGTTCGCCACCCGGGAGCGCTTCCCCGAGGCGGAGGAGGTGCGCCGCGCGGACTTCGCCGACCCGTTCCGCGGCGTCCCCCTGGGCTCCGAGACCCACCTGGTGCTGGTGACGCGCGGCCACCGCTACGACTTCGAGGCGTTGCGGGACGTCCTCGGTCGGCCGGAGCTCCCCGCCTACGTGGGGATGGTGGGGAGCCGCCGGCGGGTCCGCGCCGCCCTGGAGCAGCTGGTGCGCGAGGGGATCCCCCGGGAGCGGCTCCTGCGGGTGCACGCCCCCATCGGCCTGGACATCGGGGCGGAGACCCCGGAGGAGATCGCCGTCTCCATCGCCGCGGAGATCGTGCGGGTGCGCCGGGGAGGGACGGGCGCCCCGCTCCGCGACCGCGAGCGGGTGATGGAGCGGTGGTTCCGACCCGCCGCGCAGGACGCTTCCGAGCAGGACGACCCCGGCGGGTGACCCCCGCCGCCACGCGAGCCGGAGATCGCCCTTGAACCGTCTGGTCAGCGTAGCCACGCCGGAGGACATCTTCCCGGAGTACCGGGGCACCCCCATCGGGAAGCTGCTGGAGTACCACAACCTGGACCGCCCCTTCGATGAGTACACCCAGGCGGAGCTCCTGGTGGGGATGTGCATGGACAGCCGCAAGCACCTGCGCATCCCCGAGAACTTCGCCTTCATCCTGCGCGCGGGGGGGGCGAACCTGCGGCCCAGCGAGTTCAAGGTGTCGTACGCGGTGGCGGTGGGGGGGGTGCGGGCCATCGCCCTGCTGGGGCACACCCACTGCGGGATGGTCAACCTGATGGCCCGCAAGCAGGCGTTCGTGGACGGGCTGGTGGACGCCGGGTGGGACCGCGGAGCGGCCGAGGACCACTTCTACCACTTCTCCCCGATCTTCGAGATCGGCAACGAGGTGGACTTCGTGCTCAGCGAGGCCAAGCGGCTCCGGCTCCGCTATCCCCGGGTGCAGGTGGCGCCGATGCTCTACCGGGTGGAGGACAACCGCCTGTACCTGATCCGGGAGAGCTGACCGCCAGGCGGGCCGATGTACCGCACCTGCATCTTCTGCTCGGCCGACCTCGGCGCCAACGACTCCGTCGAGGAGTTCCCGGTGGGGCGGAGCCTGGCCTTCGACGCGGCGCGGGGGCGGCTCTGGGCAGTGTGCCCGAAGTGCGCGCGCTGGAACCTGGCGCCCATCGAGGAGCGCTGGGAAGCGGTCGAAACTTCGGAGAAGCTGTTCCGGGACGCGCGGCTCCGGGCGCAGTCGGAGAACGTGGGGCTGGCGCGGCTCCCGGACGGCACCCGGCTGATCCGCATCGGACCGGCGCTCCCCGGCGAGCTGGCGGTGTGGCGCTACGGCGACCAGCTCGTGCGACGGAGGCGGTACTACCTGGCGGCGACCGTCGCGGGCGCCTCCGTGGCCACCGCGGCGCTCGGGGGTATCGCCCTGACTGCGCTCGGCGTGTCCACCGCCTTGAACCTGTACCACCTGGGTTCCTTCCTGTGGAGGCGGCGGAGGGACGGGCGGGTGGTGTACCGCAGGCCGGGCACCGGGGACACCGAGGAGGTCAGGGTGCTGCGCAGGCACCTGCCGCAGGCGTACCTGGCGACCGTCCCGGAGTCGGACGAGATCGAGGTGCACGTCCCAGAAGCGGAGCGGGTCGTGTGGCACACCTTCGACGGCGGCCGCGTCGCCCGGTTCGAGGTCGAATCGCTCGCGCTCCGGGGTCCGGAGGCGCGAGCCGTGCTGGGACGGGCGATGGTGTTCGTCAACGCCCGGGGCGCCTCTCACAGGATGGTGCAGAGCGCGCTGGAGTTGCTCACGGACGCTGGCTCCGCGGAGGAGTACGTGCGGAGCACGGCGGCGCGGAAGACGGCGCTCGGCCGGGTCGCCGAGGGAGATTCCGTCGTGCTGGCGCCCACCGGTGCCCTCGCCCTGGAGATGGCGCTGCACGAGGAGACCGAGCGCCGCGCGCTGGAGGGGGAGCTGGCCGCCCTGGAGGCCGCCTGGCGCGAGGCGGAGGAGATCGCCGCCATCGCCGACGCCCTTCCTCCCGACCCCCTGGACCGGCTGAAGCAGCGATGACCGAGGACCTGGCGGTGTTCACCGCGGCCGCGGAGGCCGCGCGGGAGGGGCGCCCCGTGGTGCTGGCCACCATCGTGCGCTGCAAGGGCTCCACCCCGCGCGGGGTGGGGAGCCGGATGCTGGTGGACCCGGAGCGGGGGCTGGTGGGGACGGTGGGCGGCGGGTGCGGGGAGGCGGAGGTGATCGAGGCCGCCCGGGAGGTGGCCCGCACCGGCGAGCCGCGGCTGCTGCGCATCGACCTGACCGAGGACCTCCTGTCCTGGAGCCCCGCGGTGTGCGGGGGGGTCTTTGAGGTGTTCCTGGAGCGGCTTTGACCCGTCCCGTCGCTTCCTTCGCCGCGGGCGGGCCCGCCCCCCGCGCCTCCGCCGAAACCTTTTCCGCCATGCTCCGCGGGAGCGTCGCGCGTACCCGTGGGGCCCGGCCGGGCTCCCCGGAGCAGTCCAGGGGCTCGGTCCGGATCGAGTCTCACACCCCTTGCACCTTCCAGAAGCACTGCAACATTCCATGATCGCAGCACGACACACCCTTTCTCCCGCGCAGATCGAGGAGATCCGCGGGGAGCTCCTCCGCTCCCTGTCGCGCCTGGAGCGCAGCATCAAGATCAGCGGCGAGGCCGCCCGCCCCGGCGACCTGGAGCAGGACACCGTCGGCCGGCTCTCGCGGATCGACGCCATCCAGAACCAGGGGCTGACGCAGAGCCTGCACGCGCGGGAGCGCCAGCAGCTCGCCAGCGTCCTGGAGGCCCTCCGGCGCATCGAGGAGGGATGCTACGGCGCCTGCGTCGCCTGCGGCGGGTCGATCCCCTTCGAGCGCCTGACGATCTTCCCGGAGACCCGGAACTGCACCGCCTGCACCCGGTGACGCGGTTGCGGGGTGCGCACCCCGTGACGCACACCCCCCGGATGCGCCATCTTCACGGCATGCGGTATCTGGTCTCCGTCTGGATCTGGGTCACCCACTCGCTGGTCGCCCTCCTCTGGCTCCCCTGGCTCGCGCTGGTGTTCCTCGCCACCACCCCTTTCGACCCCGGGCGGTACGCGGTGGGCCGGTGGCTCCGCCGGGCCGCCGTGGTCGCGGTCGCGCTCAACCCGCTGTGGAAGTTCCGCACCTCCGGGGTGCGGATCCGCGACCCGCGGCGCCCCTACGTGGCGGTCTCCAACCACGAGTCCATGGCGGACATCTTCCTGATCTCCCACCTCCCCTGGGAGATGAAGTGGCTGTCCAAGGAGTCGCTCTTCCGCCTCCCCGTCTTCGGGTGGATGATGCGCATGGCCGGTGACATCCCGGTGCGGCGCGGGGAGCGCGCCAGCCGGGCGGAGGCGCTGGAGGAGTGCCGGGACCGCCTGGCGAAGCGGGTGTCGGTGATGATCTTCCCGGAGGGGACCCGCTCCCGCACCCCGGAGCTCCTTCCCTTCAAGGACGGCGCCTTCCGGCTGGCGATCGAGTGCGGATGTCCCCTCCTCCCCATGGCACTGGCGGGGACGCGTACCGCCCTCCCCAAGGGCTCCATGCTCTTCGGGCGCGCGCGGGCGGAGGTGCGGGTGCTGGAGCCGATCCCCACCCAGGGACTGACGCTGGCGGACGTCCCTGAGCTGAAGGAGCGGGTGCGGGCGCTGATCCAGGAGGCGCGCGACCGGCTCGTCCGGGAGCTGGACGCGGAGCAGGGGCCGCTCTCCCGGCGGGAGGGGTAAGGGCCGCGGGGGATGGGGTGGGAGCGAGGAGGGGGGACGGGGACGGCGACTACCCCGGCACCCGAAGCAACCCGCTCCGGGTACCGCACAGCGGTCGGGCCGGTCGAATTCGACCGGCCCGACCTTTTACTTCGGGCGGCGGCTGCGGGTCAGGACTCCGCGGCCGCGCGGCCCGGTCACGCCGGCTGGGGCTCTTCCGCCAGGGGGATGATCGCCGTGAAGTCGCGGCTGCAGAGGAACTCGGGGCGCGGGTTCTCCCGGGGAGCCGGCGTGTTGCGGATGCTGTTGTAGGTCACCAGGCAGAGGGCCCGGTCGAACGGCGACATGTTGGGAGCCGAGCCGTGGGCCACGTTGGCGTCGAAGAAGAGCACGGAGCCCGCCGGCCCCTTGGGAGCCACGATCCCCCGCTCGCGGACCATGTCGGCGATCATCTCCCGGGTGAGCGTGTAGCTCAGGTCGGCGGCCACATCCGCGGCCCAGGACGGGGCGTCGTCGGTACCCCGCTTGCGCGCGCCGGGGTCGAGCACCCCGGCCTTGTGGGACCCGGGGATGAAGAGGAGCGGACCGTTGAACTCGTTCACCTCGTCCAGGAAGACCACCGCGTTCGTCACCCTGGGAGTGGGCATCCCGTCCTCCTGCTGCCAGAAGATGTAGTCCTGGTGCCACTCCCAGATGTCGCCACCGAACGCCTGCTTGGCGTTGATCTTGAACTGGTGGACGTACACCTCGCTCTCCAGGATGCGCATGGCGGCGTCCACGAGCCCCGGGTGCCGCGTCAGGGCCGCGAACACCTCGTTGGTGCGATGCGAGCCGTAGACCGAGCGCACCACGCTCGTTCCCTTCTCCAGGACCCGTCCGGGGGTGTCCTCGGCGTAGAGCGCCGGGAGCTGCGCCCGCATGAGCTCCACCCTCTCCCCGGGCAGGTACTCCGACAGAAGCAGGAACCCTTCCTCGTGGTATTCCTTCACCTGCTGGTCGGTGATGCGCATGGGTATTCCCTGGATAGGAGATGAGAGCGCCGCGGAGCATGGCGCACAGGAGGGAGAGGGGGCGGAGTCCTCGGTCCGGCCGTCCAGCCTCGTTCCCTGAACGGCTCTCCGCCCGCGAGCATCGAGCGGCTCTCCGCGGACCGGAGGGAGAACCCCGGCCCGTGCCCGCGTTACGGACGACCTGCAGAAGGATTGGTTCGCCTCCCTCGGTTTGTCAAGACCGGAAATATACCTTCATTTCAAGACAACGATTACAATAAGGTCGGGACCTGTTCGGGCTGGCGGAGCCGGTATGAACGGCGGCGGGGGCCCGGATGTCCGAGCCCCCGCCTGGCTGGGTCCTCCCTGCCGTCCTATCGGCTCACGGGGTGCACTCGCACCCGAAGCCGCTCGGCTTGCACTGCCCGTTGGCGTACGGCCCGTACTGCTTCTGACACCAGCTCACGCACATCTCGGTGGTGCACGCCCGGGCCTGGGCCTCAGTCGGCACAGCCGGAGAGGCGAACGCCTGCGCCGCCCCGAACCCCAGTACCCCCGCCACGCCGGCCGCGAGGACACCGGCCTGTACCCTCCTCCAGATCTGCTTCATCCCGCACCTCCCTCCAAAGGGTGAGAACGGCCCCCGACCCCTCCTCCCACCGGATTACCCCTGCGGCTGCGCCGGCGCGTTCTCCATCCCCGGGCTGACCCGGTTGGCGAGCGCGTCCTCGAACACCCGCCGGAAGTCGTCGAGCTTCTTCTGCGCCTCCGTGTCCTTGGGATCCGAGAGCCCGGTGAGCGCCACCAGCCCCGAGGCGCCTCCCGCGAACCCGATCGTCCCCCACATGGCCTCGGTCACCGCCGGCCGGATCCGGCGCAGCACCTCCAGGTTGGCCATCACCGTGCGCGACGCCCCCTGGCTCCGGGCGTTGGCCTCCATCTCGTCCGCGTTGGCAATCATCTGCTGGATGTCGCCCTCGGTGAAGCCCGCGGCACCTCCGGCGGCGAGCTGTGTGCGCAGCTCCTCCGCCTGCGTGCGCATGTCCGCCGCGCTCTTGAGCGACGCCTCGTACATCGGCTTCATCATCAGGTACCCGGACACCTCGGCCATGCGCTCCCTCACCCACTCCATCTCCGCGGGGTTGTACCCCAGGGTGCGCGCAGAGCGGATGTAGCTCCCGCCGATCAGGTCACCCACCTGGTACATGGTCTGTCCCGCGGCCACCACGTTGCGGAGCTGTCCGAGCGTCCCTCCCTCCTTTTCCCGCTTCTCCATCTCCTGCACGCGGGCGTGGATCCCCTGGGCCTCCTTGCGGACCAGGTCGAAGGAGAGGAGGCTGGTCTTGAGGTACCCGGTGACCTGCGCCTCGCTGAGGACGCTGTCCGTCGGGGGGGTGAACTTGGCGCGCTCCTCGTCGGTGATAGCAACCGGGGTGCTCTGGTCGACATCCTCCGGGGTGGCCTCGGGCTGCGCTTCGTCTCCGCCGCCGCACGCGGCGAGCGGCGCCAGGAGGAACAGGGCGGCCAGGAAGCGGAGCGCACGGGGGAGACGGACGGGCATGGCGACCTCCTCGGGGTGGCAGGCGACGGGAGAGGGCGTGGGACCGCTGCGAGGGCGTGCGCGGCGACCGCTCCCGGAGCTTCGCCCGGGGGTGGGATCCGGGCGAAAGCGAAGAATCGCAACGGGAAAGGCACGTGTCAAGGATGATGTGTTTCCCCGTCTCCGCCGTACGAATCTTGCAGTGGGTCGGTGCGGGACCGGGTCCACTCCCGGGCACCCCTTCCCCGGCCCCGGTCCCCCCTCCCGGAGGGGACGGGGCGCATCCCAACCCACCTCCAGGAGATCCGCCATGTCCGACACGCCCAGCAGCTCCCAGGGGACCGGCCTCGCACCCAATGTGGCCGGTGCGCTCTCCTACCTCCTGGGTCCCATCACCGGGATCCTCTTCCTGGTCCTGGAGAAGGAGAGCCGGTTCGTGCGCTTCCATGCGGCGCAGTCCATCGGCGTGAGCATCGTGCTGTTCGTGGTCAACGTCGCCCTGATGGTGCTGACCGGGGTGCTCAGCGTGATCCCCATCCTCGGGACGCTGATCGGCTTCCTCCTCTCCCTGGCGGTGGGGCTCGCCAGCTTCGGGCTCTGGCTGTACCTGATGTACCGCGCCTACCAGGGGGAGGAGTGGGAGGTGCCCTGGGTGGGCACGCAGGTCCGCCGCTACGTGTCGGGGGTGGCGGCGCTCCCGCCGGGCTGAGCGCTGCCGGGAGAGGGTGACGGGAGCGCGCCCCCG
>DATAAL010000021.1:0-12639 GCA_036260145.1 Longimicrobiaceae bacterium
ACCGGCGGGTGCTGCCCGCGCCGGAGGTCGGGTCGGAGGCGGCGTACGTGGCGCCGCGGACGCCGGTGGAGGAGGTACTGGCCGGGATCTGGAGCGAGCTGCTGGGCGTGGAGCGGATCGGCATCCACGACGACTTCTTCCGCCTCGGCGGCCACTCCCTTCTCTCGATCCAGCTCGTTACTCGCATCCGCGAGGTCCTCGGAATGGAGGTCCCGCTGCGGAGCGTGGTGCAGGTACCCACCGTCGCCGGGGTCGCCGGCCTGATGGACACCGGGGAGCGCCCCCCTCCGCGTCTCTCCGGCCGGTCGCCCTCCGCATGGACCCCTGTCCTGGCGGAGATCCGGCGGACTTCCTCCTCGTCGGACGGCGTGGCGCCCCGTGTACGGGTTTCCAGGGCCGAGCACCATGTCGTGCGGGTGACCGTAGGCGGGGAGAGCGAGGCTCGTTCCGGCACATCCCTGGCACCGAAATGTCCAGACTACTGAGAATCCATCTGGAATACGGTCCGGAGCCCGGCGGGACGGGAGTGCGCGGCAACGGGACGCCCCCGCGGCGCGCGGGAGCATTCTTCTGGCCCGCGGACGAGATCGATGTCCTGCGCGGCAACCTGAGGTCCATCAGCGACGCGTACCGCATCACCCGTGTCGATCCCGGGATGCCGCTTCCGCTGTCCGGTCCCGCTGGCCGCGTCGCCTACCTCGATCCCGAGCTGGAGCCGTATGCTCGGGCCTACGCCGCATCCACCGGTGGGGAAGCGGTCCACGCCGCGTCCGCGGAGGAACGGGGAGAGAGCCCCGCCGCCGCACCACGGGTCCTCGTGGCCGACCTGCTCTCCACGCCGCGGAGCGCCCTGGAATCGCTGGGCGCCCTGTGGGACGATGCCCGCCCGAACGCTTCGGCCGGGGTGCTGCACATGGACGGGGCCGAGGTCGGCTCCATGCACCTCCTGAAGAACCTCCTGACATCGCTCGACCTCTTCCCGTTCCACCGCGGCACCCTGGTGGTGGCGCCTCAGTTCGCGAGGGCGCAGCTCGTGGAAGCAGAGGACGAGACCTTCCTCCTGGGTCCCCTCGACGCCAGGCTCCTCTCCGAGCGGCTCGCCACGCCGTGCCGCCATCTGCTGGTCGCGGCGCACGCCAACGATCCCTTCGACGCGATCGTGGGGAACGCCGCGGTCTGTTCCAACAGCTGTCCGGAGACGGCGGCTCTCCCGCCTTACGCGCGGGACGAGCGAGCCATCGCCTGCTTCGCGGGGGGCGGATGCGGGCGCATCCGGCGGGACCCCGAGATCAGCGTCCGCATCCCGGTGTCGGCAATCGCCGCCAACCATGTGCTCTGGCTGAGCTGCGACCTGCTCATGCACCGCGACAGCGTGTACCGCTCGTACCGCGCGCTCGCGCTGCAGCTCCTGGCCGGAGCGCACACTGTCTCCCTGATCGGCTCCGTCCAGCTGACCACGGGAACCCTGCGGGACCTCCTGCACGCCTCCTTCCTCCTCGACCGGCGGCGCACGCTCGGCGAATACCACCGGCGCACCTCAGAGCTGGCGGGAGCGTTCGGAGGAATCGGCACGGGGCGCCTCCTGCTCGGTGACCCGCGGCTCGGGATCGGCGGATCGCCACACGCCCCCCCTCCGCCCACGCGCGCTCGGTGGAACGGACGGGGGATCACCCTCTCCCCGGGAAGAGTGCGGGAGCGCGTCCTCCTCCTGGAGGGGGAGCCGTCAGCGGAGCCGCTCCGGGCCAGGGTGAAGCCGGCCGGCGGGATGGCCGTGGGACTCCTCGGGGCGGGCGCCGATGGGGGCTGGAGGGAGTTCGAGCTGATCGCCTTCGACGCGGCGGGGGCGCCGTCGCAGGTGGTGCTCGACGTCGACGATCCCACCCGGTCCGCCCGGCGTCGGCTCATAAGGTGGCGGGAGCGCCTGGGCTTCTGGAACTTCATGCTCACCCGATTCCGGGATCAGCTGCGCGGCATGGCGGGAGAGTTCACAGCGCTCGCCGACGAGTGCGTCGCCTGTATGGACCAGCTCCACACCTTCGGCAAGGTGCTGTACCGGGCCGCGGTGCAGGTAGAGCGGGCGAGGGACTCGCGGTTCGTCGGGTGGGATGCGGGGCCGGCGGTCACCCTCCACGGGCTGCAGCAGATGGTCAAGACTCTCCAGCCGCAGCTCATGGCGACCACGGTGCGATTCGCGGCAACCGAGGACCCGAACATCCACCTCTGGTGGCTCCCCGCCTTCGTGGAGCGCAGGGAGGCCGCACGCGCGCGCTGTGTCTGCGGGGCCGTCTGCGCCTGCTCCACCGCCACGTTCGCGCTCGGCAGGATGCGACGCAGGGTGCTCCGCTGCCCCAGGTGCGGGGTGGTCGGCGACTACGAGACGGGCGACCGCCGACTGTGGGTCAGGCTGGAGCGGCAGGAGCAGAGTCCCACCGACGCGATCCTGGGGGAGATGGGAACCATGGAGCAGGTGGGAGACACCCCGGTGGTGATCGGCGCCGCGCTCCGCCCCGACCCCCGGGTGGACGGCGCGCTCGATCTCGCGACCTGCACCCTGGCGGAGAGGCCCGGCGTGGTGCAGGTGGGGTGGCGCATGGATCCCCGGCGGGTCGCCTCCACCCAGCCGGTCCAGGTGTACACCCTGAGCGATCTCGCCTGGCGCGAGAGCCGCGCCTGGATCCATGTGACCGGTATATGATCTTCCGCGCGGCGCTCACCCCCTCCGACTACGCGGGGGGAGGAGTCCGCCGTCCCTGAGCTCCCCGATGGTGGAACGGACCGCCTCGCACAGGAAGTCCAGGTCTTCCCCGGTATGCGCGGTGGAGAGGAACCCTCCACCGCCACGCACCAGGACGCCGCGGGAGCGCAGGTGGTGATGGATCAGGTCCATCTCTTCCAAAGGACCCACGTCCCGGCTGGTGGAGGGACCGAACATGGAGCCGAAGTGGACCACGCGGACGGGAAGCTCCTCCTCCGCGAACCCCTCGTTCAGCCTCTCCACCAGCCGGGCGGTTCTCTCGTTGAGGTGCCGCTGCAGGTCGGGGCCCCGGGACTTGATCTCGTGCAGAGCCGCCCTCGCAGCCACCATCGCGAGCGGATGACGGGAGAACGTGCCTCCGAAGGCGGTCCTCTCCACCCGGGGAGCGGAGTCGTCTCCGTAGCTCCACGCTCCGCCGTCAATGCGGTCGAGGAGGGATCCGTCCCCTGCCACGATCCCGATCGGCATCCCCCCGCCCGCGACCTTGCCGTACGCGGCCAGGTCCGCTCGAACGCCGAACCACTCCTGGGCGCCGCCCGGAGCGACCCGGAACCCCGTAATCATCTCGTCGAAGATCAGCACCGCACCTTGCCGGGCGGTGATCTCGCGCAGCGCGAGGAGGAACTCCCGCGGCTGGTTATCCAGGAATCGACTCTGGACCGGCTCCACCAGCACCGCGGCGAGCGTGTCCCCGACCCTCGCGATGGTGTCCAGGGCCTGCGGGCTCCCGTATTCGAGGACGAGCACGTTCTCGACAAAGGCAGGGAGCACGCCGCGCACCTGCGGCACCGTGCGCCCGCTCTGCGGATCGGCGACGGCAAGGGTGCCGTCGAAGTGCCCGTGGTACGATCCCGAGAAGAGGGCGACGGTGCTCCGCCCGGTGGCGGCCCGGGCGATCCGCAGCGCCGTCATCACCGCCTCGGTTCCCGAGTTGCAGAAGGCCATCCGCTCATGCCCGGTCAGCTCGCGGAGTAGCTGCGCGACCTCTTCCGTCGCGGTCGACTCCATACCGAGGGGAAAGCCGCGGCCCAACTGCTGGCGGATGGCGTCCTGAATGAATGGGGGATTGTGCCCGAAGAGGGCGGCGCCGAAGCACATGGTGAAGTCAACGTACTCGTTTCCGTCCACGTCCCAGAACCGCGAGCCGCTGCATCGATCCACCGCGGGAGGAAAAGCCATCTCCTTGGTCAGAGGGTGGAATCCGGCAGGCGTGCGGTGGTCAGCGACCATCGCCCGGATCCGCTCGGCCAGGTGCTTTGAGGAGGGAGCCTGAGCACTGATGCGGCTCGCGAGCGCCCCCAGATGGCGGGCCGGAGCGGAGAGGCCGTTCTGCACGGATAGATCCTCCGTCACCGTCTGCGCGGGCGGCATGTTCACGCCCGTTTGTCCCGGGGCCGACAAGTCTGTATTCATAGCGCTATGCGGATTGGTGGAAGGTGAACTGTATAGGACCCGGTTCACTGGACAAGAGGCAGCCTAAAATCAGGCGGCCCTCCGAGTGAACTCGCAACGGACCTCGGCCGGGGTCTTGTAGCCGTGGCGCTCAAGGAGCCACTCGGAGTCGTAGCGCTGGATGAAGTCGCCGATGACGGCCCGTGCTTCCTCCAGCGTGCGGAACTGGTGCAGGGAGATGCATTCCTCCGTGCGCATGAAGCGCTCGATCAGCCCGTTGCATTCGCCGATCGAGACCCTCGAGCTGTACCTCAATTCTGTACCGGGAGTAGCTTGAGAGTACACCTGATATCGCTCCGGGGAATCGAGCTACAGCCCCACCTCCGCCGCCACCAGGTCCCCCAGCGTCTCGCGCCGCCGCACCAGCACGGCCTCCTCGCCGTCCACCATCACCTCCGCCGGGCGTGGCCGCTGGTTGTACTGCGACGCCATCGAGAACCCGTACGCCCCCACCGTGCGGATCGCCAGCAGCTCCCCCGGTTCGGGGCGCTCCAGCTCCCGGTCGAGCGCCAGGAAGTCGCCCGTCTCGCAGATCGGTCCCACCACGTCCCCCCTCACGGTCCCGCGCCCGTGCAGCTCCACCGCGTCCACCGCGTGCCACCCGGAGTAGTGGCTGGGGCGCAGCAGGTCGTTCATCCCCGCGTCGGTGATGATGAAGCGCTTCCCGCCCCCCTCCTTCACGTACAGCACCCGCGTCACCAGCGTCCCGGCGTGCCCCACGATGAAGCGGCCGGGCTCCACCACCAGCCGGAGCCCCATCCGGGCCACCTCCGGGACCACCACCTCGGCGAACTCCGCCGGGGAGATCCCCTCCTCGCCGGTGTACGAGATCCCGAACCCGCCCCCCAGGTCGATGAACTCCAGGGGGAGATCCTCGCGCTTCAGGTCGTGCGCCAGGTCCAGGACGTGGGCGAGGGCGCGGCGGTACGGCTCCACCTCCAGGATCTGCGAGCCGATGTGCACGTCCACCCCCTTCACGCGGATCCCCGGGAGCTTCGCCGCGACGCAGTACAGGTCGCGCGCCCGCTCCGCCGCGATCCCGAACTTGGTGGCCGCATGCCCGGTGCGCGTGTAGGCGTGCGGGGTCGGCGACTCGATGTCGGGGTTCACCCTCAGGGCGATCGCTGCAGTCCGACCCGTGGCCTTCGCCAGCTCCGAGAGGGCGCACAGCTCCCCCTCCGACTCCACGTTGAAGGCGTAGATCCCGGCGTCCAGCGCCGCTGCCAGCTCGTTGACCGTCTTCCCCACCCCGCTGAATACGATGCGCTCGCCCGGGATCCCGGCCAGGCGCGCACGATGCAGTTCCCCCGCGGAGACGATGTCCGCGCCCGCCCCCAGCTCCGCCAGCGTGCGCAGGATGCCCAGGTTCCCGTTCGCCTTCACCGAGTAGGCGATCAGGTGCGGGATTGGAGACAGCGCCTCCGAGAGCTCCAGGTACCGCTCCCGTATGGCGTTGCGGGAGTACACGTAGAGCGGGGTCCCCCAGCGCGCCACCAGCTCCGGGAGGGATACGTCCTCGCAGTGGAGGACGCCCCCGCGGCGCGGGAACGCTTCGGTGTGCGCCTGCGCGGGAGCGGAGAGAGTTTCCATACCGGGCCGGGAGTGCGGAGCTTCGAGACGGTGGACCGCCGGAAAGATAAGCATTGCCGCACAAGCGGGGCCAGCTCGCCCGAGCCCCTCCCGCGGGAGAGACCCCGTAGCTGCGCGAGGGATGCGCGCCCGATCAGTACGCCCTGGCCCAGACCACCTCGACCCCCGCCTCGCCGCCGCACGCCAGGCACCGGGTGGGAGCGGGATCGGAGCGGAACTCCTCGAAGGGGAGACAGCGGATGGTGGCCTTGGTCTCGTCCTTCACCCGCTCCTCGCACTCCGCCGATCCGCACCAGCCGGCGTAGACGAAGCCACCCGGACCGTCCATGATCTCGCGGAACCGCTCGTACGAGTCCACCCCGCGGTACGAGTTCTCCTCGCGGCGGCGGCGCGCCCGCTCCAGCAGGAACGCCTGGTAGCCGTCCAGCCGCTGCGCCAGGGAGCCCAGCACCTCGGCCTCGGGGAGGAACTGCTTGCGCTCCTCGCCCTCGGGGATGCGCCGCGCCAGCACCACCTGCCCCTTGGCGATGTCCTTGGGCCCGATCTCGATGCGGAAGGGGACCCCCTTCAGCTCCCACTCGAAGAACTTGGCGCCCGGCGTGAGTTTGTCGCGGTCGTCGACGTGGGTGCGGATCCCGTCCAGCGCGGCGACGATCTCCCGTGCCTTGGCCAGCACCTGCTCGCGCTCCTCGTCCTTGCGGTAGATGGGGACGATCACCACCTGGATGGGCGCCACGCGGGGGGGGAGCACCAGCCCCCGGTCGTCCCCGTGCATCATCACCAGCCCGCCGACCATCCGCGTGCTGACCCCCCACGAGGTGTTCCAGGCGTACTCCTCGGCCCCTGATTCGGCCGCGAACTTCAGGTCGAACTGCCTCGCGAAGTTCTGCCCCAGGTTGTGCGAGGTGCCGTTCTGGAGCGCCTTGTTGTCGCCCATCATGGCCTCGCAGGTGTAGGTGCGCAGCGCGCCCGCGAACTTCTCGGACTCGCTCTTGCGCCCCACCACCACCGGCATCGCCAGGTACCCCTCCATGAACTCGCGGTAGACGCCGAGCATCCGGAGCGCCTCCTCCTCGGCCTCGTCGTGGCTGGCGTGCGCGGTGTGCCCCTCCTGCCAGAGGAACTCGGTGGTGCGCAGGAACAGCCGCGTGCGCATCTCCCAGCGGACCACGTTGGCCCACTGGTTGTAGAGCAGGGGCAGGTCGCGGTAGCTCTGCACCCACTTGGCGAACATCTCGTAGATGATCGTCTCGGAGGTGGGGCGGACGATCAGCGGCTCCTCCAGCCTGCTCTCGGGGTCGGGGACCAGCCTGCCCCCCTCCGCCGCCTTGAGGCGCGTGTGGGTGATGATCGCCGCTTCCTTGGCGAAGCCCTCCACGTGCTCGGCCTCGCGCTCCAGGAAGCTCTGGGGGATGAAGAGGGGGAAGTAGGCGTTCTGGTGCCCGGTCTCCCTGAAGCGCAGGTCCAGCCGGTCGCGCATCAGCTCCCACAGGCGGTAGCCGTAGGGGCGGATCACCATGCAGCCGCGCACGGGGGAGTAGTCGGCCAGCTCGGCCTTGAGTACCACCTCGTTGTACCAGGCGCTGAAGTCCTCCGCCTGGCTGGTCAGGGATTTCTCGTTCGACATGTCCGTCACCCGGTCTCAGGTCCGTTTCGAGGCGGGCGTCTGAAGACGCCCGGGGAACATCGCGGCCGCGGGAGCCTCCGGGGCCCCCGCCCCTGCGCCCACGCCGGCCCGCCGCGAGGGGGCCGGCGCGGGCGTCACGGTCGGGCCAGCTCCTCGATCCGGACCCGCGTCTCCTCGCCGCTCTCCATCTCCCTGACCACCGCGACGCCCTCCGCCACCTCGTCGGGGCCGAGCACCACGGTGCGGCGCGCCCCCAGCGCGGAGGCGTTCTTGAACTGCTTGTTCACCCCAGCGGGCTTAAACGAGTATTCCACGGAATGCCCGGTGTCGCGCAGGCGGTGGGCAAGGTTCAGAAGATCCTTACGCTGGTCCCAATCCTTTGCGATCAGGTAGTAGTCCAGGCTCCGGCCTGTCTGCGGAAGCAATCCCCGATCCCGGAGCAGTTCCGCGAGCACCACATCACCCATTCCAAAGCCGAGCGCGGGTACGTCGGTGCCACTCAACTGCTTCAGCAAATCATCGTAGCGTCCCCCGCCACAGATGGCGCGCAGTTCCCCACGCCGATCGAACAGCTCAAAGACGGTTCCCGTGTAGTAGGCAAGGCCACGTACGATCGAGAGATCGATCTGGACAAATCCTCCGAGACCCATCGCCGCGAGGTTATCGAAGAGCCGCTTCAGATCCAGGAACTCGGGGTGCAGCGCAGGATGTTGCCGGACAAGCTCAAAAACCGAGTCCAGCGACGTCCGATGCAGTGCGTCGATGATCTGCTCCGCTCCCTCCGGGTGGAGCCTGACCTCACCGACGAGCCGATCGTGAATCGTAGCCGCCCCCTCCCGTTCAAGCTTGTCTACGATGTTGTAAGCAAGGGGCAACTTGTCCGTCGGAACTCCTGCGTGAACGAAGATCGCTCGAAGGAATCTGCGATCCGATACTCGCGCAACGAAGTCCTCCTCCGTGAGCCCGAAGGCACGCAGCATGTCAATCGCCGCGGCCAGCAGGTCCGCGTCTGCTGAGACATCTTCTTCGCCAACGATGTCTAGATTGAGCTGGAAGTGCTCACGGAGGCGCCCGCGCTGCTGCCGCTCATAGCGGAAGAGCTGCGGAATCGAGAACCACTTTACGGGCTTCCGCATTCCCCCGATGCGCGCCCCTACCATGCGGGCGAGCGTAGGCGTCATCTCCGGACGCAGGGCAACCGGGCGGTCGCCCTTATCCATGAAGTTGTAGAGCTGCTGGACGATCTCGGGCCCCGACTTCTCGGTGTACAGCTCGAGCGGCTCCAGCGGGGGGCCGTCGTACTCCTGGAAGCCGTAGCGCCGGGCGACCTCCCGCCACGTCCGCATGATGTGGCTGCGGACGGCGAAGTCGTCGGGGTAGAAGTCCCGGAATCCCGGAAGTGCACTGAAGTTCGGCATGGCGCGGAATGTGACAGCGCAGGCGCTGGCAGTCAACCGGGAGTGGTGGCTCGATCCCGGTTGCGCGCCCGATGCCGGAGGGCGGGATCAGAAGGGTGGAAGCCCCAGGAAAGTCAGCGCGTCGCCGACGGTGTGCACCGAACCGGTTACCAGAACGGTGCCGTACGGGGCCAGCGTCGTGGCGCGCAGGAGCGCCGCTTCCAGGTCGGGGATCACCCGGACGGGGATGCGCGGCGTATCGGGGAGGGAGGAGGCGACCGCTTCGGGATTCCAGCGCCGGGAGACCGGGGCGGTGGGCGCGACGGCGAGGATCGCCGCGTCTGCGCGGGCGAGGAGCGGCGGGAGCATCCCGCTCCAGTCCTTGTCGGAGAGGATCGCGGCGACGAGCACCAGGGGCCGGGGGAGCTCCACTGCATCGAGCGTGGACACCAGCGCCTGCACGCCGGCCGGGTTGTGCGCCACGTCCAGCACCCAGGTGGTCCCGCGGAGCTCCTCTACCTGGAAGCGCCCCGGCCACCGCGCCACCGAGAAGCCCCGGGCAACGGCATCCCACTCCGGACGGAGGTCATCGGGGAGGAGGGCCAGAAGCTCCGCCGCCAGCGCCGCGTTGCGCGCCTGGTGAGCCCCGACCAGGGGGATGCGGCTCTCGCGCTCCCCCCAAGCATCCGAGTGCAGCCGGAACGCCGTCCCCCGCGCGTCGAGACGGACCCTGCCGATGGCGGCCACCTCGTCCAGCGCCCGGAACGGCGCTCCCACCTCCGCCGCGCGCGCGCGCAGCACCCGGAGCGCCGCGGGGTCCGTCTCCGCCGTGATCGCGGGGACTCCCGGCTTCCAGATCCCCGCCTTCTCCGCGGCGATCGACTCCAGCGAGTCCCCGAGGTACTCCGTGTGGTCCCGCGCCACGTTGGTCACCGTGGTCACGACCGGCGCCAGCACACTGGTAGAGTCCAGACGCCCCCCCAGCCCCACCTCCACCACGGCGACCTCCACCCCCGCCTCCGCGAAGCATAGGAAGGCGATCGCCGTCGCCGCCTCGAAGAAGGTGGCCTCCGTCCGCTCGATCTCCTGACGGAGGCACTCCACCGCCCGCGCGAGCAGCCCCGCCTCCACCAGGACTCCATCGATGCGGATCCGCTCGGAGAAGCGCACCAGGTGGGGCGAGGTGTACAGCCCCACCCGCCGGCCCGGGGCGGCGGCGCGCAGGACGGATTCGCAGAGCGCCGAGACGGACCCCTTCCCGTTGGTCCCTCCCACGTGCACCGAACGGAAACGCCGGTGTGGATCTCCCACACCGGCGAGCAGCTCCTCCGTCCGCTCCAGCCCCCAGCGGATCCCCCCGGTGGTCCGGGCGAAGAGCCAGGCGAGCGGATCGTCCGCGGTCACTCCCCGTTGCCCGCGGCTGCCGGGAACTCCTCCGGCTCGGGGAGCCCCAGCATGTGCCGGAGATGGCGCGCCACCTCGCGCTTCATCTCCCGCCGGTCCACGATGGCGTCGAGCATCCCGTGCGCCAGGAGGAACTCCGACCGCTGGAACCCCTCGGGGAGCTCCTGCTTGATCGTCTGCTCGATCACCCGCGGCCCCGCGAAGCCGATCAGCGCCCCCGGCTCCGCCAGGTTGGCGTCACCGAGCATGGCGTACGACGCGGTCACTCCGCCGGTGGTGGGATCCGTCAGGATGGAGATGTACGGGATTCCCGCCTCGTGGAGCTGGGCCAGCACCGCCGAGGTCTTCGCCATCTGCATCAGGGAGAAGATCCCCTCCATCATCCGCGCCCCGCCCGAGGCGGAGACCACGATGAGGGGGACCATCTCCTCCAGGGAGCGGAGCCCGGCGCGCGCGATCTTCTCCCCCACCACGGACCCCATCGACCCGCCGATGAAGGAGAAGTCCATCACCGCCAGGGACACCTCGATCCCCTCCAGCCTCCCCTCTCCTGTGATCACCGCCTCCCCGTGGGCACTCTTCCGCTCCGCCTGCACCAGGCGCTCGCGGTACGGCTTGAGGTCCACGAACTCCAGCGGGTCACCCGAGCGGAGGTTACGGTCGTGCTCACGGAAGGAGCCCTCGTCCAGGAGGAGGGCCACGTACTCCCCCGCGGCGAGCCGCAGGTGGTGCCCGCATTGCAGGCACACGTTCCAGTTCTCCTTGAGCTTCTCGCGGTAGAGGATCTCACCGCAGGACGGGCACTTCTCCCACACGTTCGCCGGGAGGTCGCGGCGATCCGCGGCCTGCAGGGGCGTCTTCGGCTTGCGGAACCAGGCCATGTAGAATCTTCCGAGCGCGTGGAGCGGCTATCTTCGTCCCTCGGCCGCGATCCGCTGTACGATCGCCATCGCCACGATGTTGACCAGGAGGAAGGAGCCGCCGTAGCTGATGAAGGGGAGCGGGATCCCGGTGATGGGCATGATCCCCACCGTCATCCCCACGTTGACCAGCACGTGGGCGAACCAGCTCCCGAAGAGACCGAACGGGACCAGGCTGGCGAACGGGTCGGAGGACTTCTCCGCGATCCGCACCAGTCGCCAGAAGATCAGGCCGAAGAGGAGGAGCACCATACACACCCCGACGAACCCCCACTCCTCCCCGATCACGGAGAAGATGAAGTCCGTGTGCTGCTCCGGGAGGAAGGCCAGACGCTTCTGCGTCCCCTCCGTGAACCCCTTCCCGAACCACCCGCCGCTCCCGATGGCCACCCGCGACTGGATCAGGTTGTACCCCGCTCCGCGTGGGTCTACCGACGGGTCCAGGAACACCAGGAAGCGGTTCTTCTGATACGGCTTCAGCGACGCCCAGAGCATCCACGAGACCGTACCGGCGGCGATGTTGACGAGCACCACCGTCGCCGCCTCGGAAAGATACACCCTCCAGCGGAAGAGGAGGATGGCGACGGCGATGATCCAGCCCCCCCAGAGCCAGGGGTTGATGGACAGGAAGAGCCCGATGGCCGGGGAGATCAGCAGGAAGAGCGTCCTGAGCGGGGTTCCCGCCCAGAACAGCGACCAGATCAGGATCGATGCGAATACCAGCGCAGTCCCCAGGTCCGGCTGGAGCATCACCAGCCCCATGGGGATCATCACTACCCCGATCGGCTTCCAGAGCGCGAACAGGTTCTGAGGCGCCTCCCGCCACTCCCCCAGCACCCGGGAGAGCATCAGCACCACCGACACCTTGCCGATCTCCGAGGTCTGGAGCCGCACCGGCCCCACCTGGATCCAGCTCGAAGAGCTCTCCGCCGTGCCCGCGCCGCCGCCGATGAACAGGGTCAGCACCAGGAGGACGAGCGCGAAGGCGTACGCCGGCTGTGCCGCCCACTCCAGCCAGGCCACCGGGACCCTCAACACGAACGGCACCAGCAGCATGGCCAGCGCGAACCACATGAGCTGCTGTTTCCAGATCCCCGTAACCACCTGGGAGGGGACGTCCAGCACCCCCGCGCTGTATACCATGGCGATCCCGAAGATCGAGAGCGCCACGACGAAGAAGAAGAGCGGCATATCGCCGAGCCGGATTGCACGCAGACGTTTCATCGTACTTCGAAACGGCTCAGGAGAGCGTGCGGTACGCCGAGTACGCGGCGAGCCCCACCACGGCCGCGTACAGCGCGGCCAGCGGCGAGATCAGGAGGAGCGACGACGCGGACCCCGGTCGCGCGCTCACCAGGATGACCAGGTAAAGCAGGATGTCGTACAGCCACTTCCCCACGAACAGGTAGAAGGCGAGGAAGATCGTACCGCCCCCCGAGAACAGCTCGCGCGAACGGGACGCCAGGAAACCCAGGAGGGTCAGCGCGAGCGCGC
>DATAAL010000022.1:0-3822 GCA_036260145.1 Longimicrobiaceae bacterium
CGCGGGTGACACCCGCGCCGCGTTTACCGGGGCCACCACCTGCGCCGTCAGCAGGACCTCCTCCCCGTAATCGCTCACCGCGAGGTGGACAGGATAGTTCGTCCGCTCCTCGGCCTGGACCCACCCGGTGCCGTCCGCAGGCCGCCCCGGGTCGGGGAAGCGTCTGCTCCTGGTGCCGTGGCGATAGTTCAGCAGCGAGGTGAACAGCGGCGTCGGGGCGGGCACACCGCTGCATCGCTGCGCCAGTGCCAGCGAGGCGTGCTCGTGCCGCAGCAGCTCCGCCAGCAGCACGTGCGTCCTGCGCACGGCCGCCTCCACCGCCTCCGTCCCCACCTCAATGCGTACGGGCAGCGTGTTGATGAACGGTCCCATCACCCGGTCCGAGCCTGTCCCGCCCTGCATGCGGCCGAAGAGCACGGTGCCGAACACCACGTCCCACCGGCCGGTCAGGCGCGCCAGGACCTGTGCCCACGCCAGGTGGCACAGGCTCGCGGCGCTCACCCCCACCGCCCGCGCGCGAGTGTGCAGCCGTGCGCCCACGTCGCACCCGACCCGGAGCCGGGCCTCCTCGATCCCGTGTCCCTCCCCCCACACGTCCAGCAGCCCGTACGGCGCCGTGGGCTCCGCCACGTCCTCCAGCATGCCACGGAAGAACGCCTCGTGCTCCTCGCGCCTGACCCCCAGCCGCGCCTGCGCCACATAGTTGCGGAAGGGGAGAGGCGAGGGGAGCTCCGAGGCTCGCCCCTGCAGGTGTGCCGAGATCTCGTGCCGGAGCACCTCCAGCGACTCGTGGTCTCCGGTCAGGTGGTGCATCAGCAGGAGCATCAGCCAGCGACGCCTTTCGGGGTCCTCGGCGATGCACACCCGCAGCAGCGGCGCCCGCCTCATGTCCATCCGGTACCGCCGGGGGTCATACCACCGCCATAGCTGCTCGGCTGTGTCGCCCCCGTCCGCGTCGAGCCGCACCTCCTCCACCGGCAGCTCCACGCGCCGCCAGACGACTTGCACCGGCTCGCGCAGCCCCTCCCACGCCACTGCCGTGCGCAGGATGTCGTGGCGGTCGATCACCGCCTGCAGCGCCGCAAGGTACCGCTCCAGACGCTCGCGCGAGTCGAACGCGGCCAGGCTCGACACCAGGTATGGATCCCCCTCGTGCGACATCAGGTGGTGGAAGAGGATCCCTTCCTGCAGCGGGGCTACAGGGTAGATATCCTGCACGTTCCCCACTCCCCCGGGCACCTCTGCCACGATACGGTCGACCTCCGCCTGGCTGAGCTCCACGAGTGGCAGCATCTCCGGCCGGATCCGTTCGCACCCCTCCGGGATTCCGTTCGCCGGGACCTCCACCTCGTGTGAGTTCCCGCCTACGGCCCGCGCCAGCTCCGCCAGCACCGGCGTCGTGAACAGCGCCCGTACATCCGCGTGTAGCCCCTGCTGCCGCATCCGCTCGATCAGCGTGATCCCCAGCAGGGAGTGGCCGCCCAGCTCGAAGAAGTGGTCGTGACGCCCCACCCGCTCCACGCCCAGCAGCTCCGCCCAGATCTGCGCCAGCGCCTCTTCCACCTCCCCCAGCGGCGCCTCGTAGCCGCGCCGCGCGTAGGCCTCTCCCCCGGGCGCCGGCAGCGCCCGCCGGTCCAGCTTGCCGCTCGGGGTGAGCGGCAGCGCCTCCAGCGGCACGTAGGCCGCCGGCACCATGTGCTCGGGCAGCCGCTCCAGGAGGTGGCGGCGCAGCGCTTCCGGGTCGACCTGCCCCTCGCCCACGCAGTAGGCCACCAGCCGCCTCTCCCCCGCCCCATCTTCGCGCGCCAGCACCACTGCCTCGCGCACCTCCGGGTGCTCGGCCAGATGGGCCTCGATCTCGCCGAGCTCGATGCGGAAGCCGCGCACCTTCACCTGGTGGTCGTTCCTCCCCAGGTACTCAATGGTTCCGTCCGGCAGCCACCGCCCCACGTCGCCGGTGCGGTACAGCCGCACTCCTGGCGCGTGGGTGAACGGATCCGGGACGAAGCGCTCCGCCGTCAGCTCCGGCCGCCCCAGGTAGCCCCGCGCCACCCCCGGTCCGCCCACGTACATCTCTCCGGCCACGCCCACCGGTACGGGATCACCCGCTGCGTCCAGCACGTACATCTTCAGATCCGGAATCCGCCGGCCGATCGGGCTCGCCCCCGCGCGTTCCGCGTCGGCCGCCGTGATCGGCCGATACGTCACGTGCACGGTGGTTTCCGTGATGCCGTACATGTTGATCAGCTGCGTGCGCCGGTCGTCATTTCGCGCGAACCAGGGCTTGAGCGTGGGAACCTCCAGCGCTTCGCCGCCGAAGATCACGTGGCGCAGCCGGTGCTCCTCGCTGCTGCGCGACTGCGCGGCCGCCAGCTGTCGGAACGCGCTGGGTGTCTGGTTCAGGATCGTAACACGCTCGCGGCAGAGCAGCCGGTAGAACTCCTCCGGCGAGCGGGCCGTGTCCCTGGCGACGACCACCAGGCGCCCACCGTACAGGAGGGCGCCCCAGATCTCCCACACCGAGAAGTCGAAGGCGAAGGAGTGGAACAGCGTCCACACGTCCTGAGGCCCGAAGCCGAACCAGGCGTCGGTGGCGCTGAAGAGCCGCGTGACGTTCCGGTGCGAGACTTCCACGCCCTTGGGCCGACCTGTGGAGCCCGAGGTGTAGATGACGTACGCCAGGTGCTCGGGCACCACCTCCGCCGGCTCCGGGTTCGACCCGGGCCGACGGGCCCACTTCGCCGCCGGCGAGTCCAGGTCGAGGTCGAGCACGGGCACGTCCAGTTCCGCGAACAGCGCGCACAGCACCCCGTCGAGAGAGCCATACGTCAGCACCACCATGGGCGCGCTGTCCTGGAACGTGTATCTCAGCCGCTCCTGCGGGTATTCCGGGTCCAGCGGCACGTACGCCCCGCCGGCCTTGAGCACCCCCAACAGCCCCACCACCATCTCCAGGCTCCGCTCCAAGCAGATCGCCACCCGCGCATCCGGGCCCACACCCAGCTCCCGAAGGTGGTGTGCAAGCCGGTTGGCTCGACCGTTCAGCTCCCCGTACGTCAGCCGCTGATCTTCGTAGACGACTGCCACCGCATCCGGGGTGCGCTCCGCCTGCGCCTCGAACAGCTGGTGGATGCAACGGTCGCCCGGGTACACCGCTGCAGTGACGTTCCACTCCTCCACCACCTGCCGCCGCTCCGCTTCCGGCAGCATCTCCAGCTCCCTGATCCCCCGCTCCGGCCCGGCCGCCATCCCCTCCAGCACCCGCCGCAGGTAGCCGAGGTACCGTTCCACCGTCCCCCGCTCGTACAGCGCGGTCGCGTACTGCACCCCCCCCACGACCCGTCCCCCCGACTCCCCCAGCCCGAGTGAAAGGTCGTACTTCGCGCTCGCCTGCTGCGCACCACCCGCTCCCGTCAGCGTGAGGCCCGGCAGCTCCAGCTCGCCCCCCGGCGCGTTCTGCCAGGAGAACGTCACCTGGAAGAGCGGGCCGTGCGCCAGACTGCGCACCGGCTGCACCACCTCCACCACCTGCTCGAAGGGGATGTCCTGGTTCTGCTGCGCAGAGAGCGCCCGCTCCCGCACCCGCTCCAGCAGCTCCCCCACGCTCGGCTCTCCCGAGAGCTCCAGGCGCAGCGCCAGCGTGTTGACGAAGAAGCCGATCACCCCCTCGATCTCCCGCGTCCCCCGGTTGGCCGTGGGCGTGCCGATCACCAGGTCCTCCTGGCCCGAGAGCCGCGAGAGCACCACGGCCCAGCCGGCCAGCAGCGTCATGAACAGCGTCGTCCCCTGCCGCTGGGAGAGCGCCTTCAGCCCCGCCGTCAG
>DATAAL010000023.1:0-8945 GCA_036260145.1 Longimicrobiaceae bacterium
ACTCCGTTGGACACGGTGGTATCGTGTCCTACGGAGCGCCAGCCCGACTCCCGCGCCAGCGGGGGGCACGCCCCAACGAGCTGTTGTCGTTCAAGAGCCGTCAAGCCGCAGATGCGGAAACCGGTATGGGATGTGCTGGGAGGCCCGCGAGCCGAGGAACCCTGACAGCCGGGAGGTAACCATGCGCGAGGAGCACACCCACGACACCCCGTCCACGGGCCAGGGCGCCGCGGACGACGCCACCATCGCCCGCGGCAAGATCGCCACCGACCAGCTCCGGGCCAACCCCGCCGGGGACCCGCCGCGGGGGCACACGCCGGTGACGGAGGTGCTGACGCTGATCTGCGAGACCTGCGGCAAGAACTACTTCTTCGAGGACGAGCCTCCGCCGTCGGACGTGAAGTGCGAGAAGTGCGGGGGGACGGTGTTCCGCGCCTTCCAGGAGTCGGTGGGCGACGAGGCGGTGGACGACTTCCGCGACACCACCGAGCGCGACCTCGACCCGGACGACCCCGAGGGCGACACCCTCCCCGGAGACCTCATGGATCTCAACCGTCTCTAGACCGTGGACAAGCCGCTTTTTGTGGGATCGGGGGTGGCGCTGGTCACTCCCTTCGCCGCCGACGGGGTGAACGAGGGCGTGCTCCGCGAGCTGGTGCGCTTCCACCTCCGCGAGGGAACCGACGCCCTGGTGGTGAACGGGAGCACCGGCGAGGCGGCCGTGATGTCGCCCGCGGAGCAGCGCCGCGCGGTGGAGGTGGTGGTGGACGAGGCGGCGAAGCAGATCCCGGTGATTGCGGGGTGCGGCGGGAGCGACACCGCCGCGGTGTGCGAGCTGGCCCGGCAGGCGCGCGCCGCGGGTGCGGACGCCCTCCTGGTGGCGCCGCCGCCGTACAACAAGCCTCCGCAGCGTGGGATCGTGGCCCACTTCCGCCGGGTGATGGAGGCCGGCGACCTCCCCACCATCGTCTACAACGTCCCCGGCCGCACCGCCTGCAACCTCCTCCCGGAGACGGTGGAGCAGCTCGCCGCGGAGGACCCGCGCGTGGCGGGGGTCAAGGAGGCCAGCGGCGACATCTCGCAGGTGGCGGAGCTGTGCCGCCGCGTGGCCGACCGGGTGGCGGTCTACAGCGGCAACGACGACCAGGTGGTCCCCGTGATGGCGCTCGGCGGGGTGGGGGTGATCTCGGTGCTCGCCAACGTGGCCCCGCGCGACACCTCCCGGATGGCCCATGCCTTTCTCGAAAGGGATGTCGCGGAGTCCCGCGCCCTGCAGCTCCGCTACCTCCCGCTGATCGCCGCACTCTTCCGCGAGTCCAACCCGATCCCCGTCAAGGCGGCGGTCGGGATGCTGGGGTTCGCGGTGGGGAGCCCGCGCCTCCCGCTGGTGGACGCCCCGGACGCGGTGCTCCGCGAGCTACGGGCGGCGCTGCAGGGGGTGGGGGTGGCGACCCAGGAGGCGGCGTAGTGGCGGAGCCGGTGCGCGTGGTCCTCTCCGGCGCCACGGGGAGGATGGGGACCACACTGGCGCGACTGATCGCCGGGGACGACGCCCTGGAGCTGCTGGGCGGGATCGGCCGGGCGCCGGAGCGCGAGTGCGACATAGGCTGCCCGGTGCTGGAGACGCCGGAGACCGCGGAGGAGTGGATCCGCGCGGCCGACGTGGTGGTGGACTTCTCCGCCCCGGAGCTCCTCCGGCGGCTGGTGGAGAGCCAGGGCGAGGCCTTTGGCCGGACGGCGCTGGTGGTGGGCACCACCGGGCTGGGAGAGGAGGAGGAGCGGCTCCTGGACCGGCTCTCCGGCCGCTCTCCCGTGCTCCGCGCTGCCAACTTCAGCGTGGGCGTCAACCTCCTCCTTGCACTGGCGGAGCGCGCCGGGGCCGTGCTGGGCGACGACTACGACGTGGAGATCGTGGAGGCGCATCACCGGCGCAAGGTGGACGCCCCCAGCGGGACGGCGCTGGCGCTGGGCGAGGCGGTGGCCCGGGGGCGCGGGGTGGAGCTGGGGGCGGCGCGGGTGGACGGGCGGAGCGGGCGCCCCGGGGAGCGCCCGCGCGGGGAGATCGGCTTCCACGCGGTGCGGGGCGGCGACGTGGTGGGAGAGCACCGGGTGATGCTGATCGGCGACCGGGAGCGGGTGGAGCTGGCCCACCTGGCGCAGGACCGGGCGCTGTTCGCGGAGGGGGCGCTGCGCGCGGCGAAGTGGATCGTGGGGCGCCCCGCGGGGAGCTACACCATGCGCGACGTGCTGGGACTGGCGTGAGCGACCTCGCCTCCTGGCTGGGGGGCCATGCCCCGTGGATCGAGCCGCTCCGTCTCGACCTCCTCCTCCGCCTCCTCCTGGCTGCCCTGCTGGGCGGGCTGATCGGCCTGGAGCGCGAGCTCTCCGGGAAGCCCGCCGGGCTGCGAACCAACCTCCTGATCTGCGTGGGGGCTGCCCTCCTGATGGAGCTCTCCGTCACCCTGGCGGAGGGGGTGAACGCGCGGAACGCCGCGCAGGGCTCGGCCTTCCGGGCAGACCCGGGGCGGATCGCGGCGCAGATCGTCTCCGGGGTGGGGTTCATCGGGGCGGGGACCATCCTGCACGCGCGGGGGAGCGTGGTGGGGCTGACCTCCGCGGCCACCATCTGGGTGGTGGCTGCGATCGGGATGGCGGTGGGCGCGCGGGCGTACGTGGAGGCCATCGGGACCGCCGTCCTGGTGATGGTCTCGCTGGTGGCCCTGCGCTGGATGGAGGGGCTGCTCAAGAGCCGCCGTACCTCGCACCGCTACGCCCTGGTGCTGAGCCGCGCATCGGTCCTGGAGGACGTGGATGGTACCCTGCGCAAGCACGGATGCAGCGTGCGGATGGAGTCCGCCGAGCGGGAGGAGCACCTGGAGGTCACGGTGCGCGTCTCCGGACCGTCGCGGGCGCAGGAGGCGGCGGTGCGGGAGCTGGTCTCCCTGGACGGGGTGCGGAAGATCTCCCGGACGGCCTGACCGATGCCCCGCCTGGTGGTGGACCTGCACGACCGGCGCCCCCTCTGGACCCTCCCGGAGTGGGCGCTGGAGGAGATCCGCGCGACGCTCCCGCCGGAGTGGGAGTGCGTGGCAGTCGGGGAGGTGGCGGACGGGCAGGGAGACGGGGGCGGCCCCTCCCCGGAGGCGTTGCGGGCGGTGCGCGGGGCCGAGGTGTACCTGGGGTACGGGATCCCCCCCGCGCTCTTCCGCGCCGCCACCGGCCGGCCCGAGGGACGGCTCCGGTGGGCGCACTCCGGGGCCGCGGGGGTGGGCGGGTCGCTCTACCCGGAGATGCGGGACTCGGAAGTGGTCCTCACCAACTCCGCCGGGATCCACGCGGAGCCGATCGCGGACACCGTCCTCGCCATGGTCCTGCACTTCGCGCGGGGGATCGACTTCGCGGTGCGGGCGCAGGCGGATCGGCGCTGGGACAAGGTGCCCTTCGAGGCCGCCGACGCCCCTCTCCGCGAGCTGGAGGAGCTGACGGTCGGCGTCCTGGGGTTCGGCGGGATCGGCCGGGCCGTGGCCCGGCGTCTGGCGGCGCTGGGGGTCCGCGTGCTCGCCGCGCGCCGCCGCCCCGGCGAGTCCCCGCCCGGGGTGGAGGTGCTGGCCGGCGGGGATGCGCTCGGACGCCTCCTGGAGCGGAGCGACGTGCTGGTGATCACCGTCCCGGAGACGGCGGACACCCGGGGGATGATCGGCCGCGCCGAGCTGGCCCGCCTCCCGCGCGGGGCCGTGGTGGTCAACGTCGCCCGGGGGCGCGTGCTGGACGAGGACGCGCTGCTGGAGTCGCTGCGCTCCGGGCACCTGCGCGGCGCGGCGCTCGATGTCTTCGCCCGCGAGCCCCTCCCCCCGGATTCTCCGCTCTGGGCTCTTCCCAACCTGCTGGTGACCCCCCATGTTTCAGGGACTTCCCACCGCTTCTGGCGACGCGAGACCGACCTGATCGTGGAGAACATCCGCCGGTACCTCGCCGGGAAGCCGCTGCTGAACACGGTCGACAAGTCGGCCGGCTACTGAGCGGCGGCACAGCGCGCGCGGCGCCTCCCCTGCCGCGCGGCACACCTCTTCGGACCCGCCCCGACCCGATGGAGAAGATCATCCAGGCCGCCGTCGAGCGCGGCGCCAGCGACCTGCACATCAAGTCCGGAGACGTCTTCCGCGCCCGGATCAACGGCAAGCTCGTCCCGCTCACCAAGCAGCGCCTCACCCCGGAGCAGACGCGGCAGGTCGCCATGCAGCTCATCCCCCACGAGCGCGACCGCCAGCGGATCGACGAGATCCAGGACTACGACTGCTCGTGGGGGCTCCAGGGGGTGGGGCGCTTCCGCGTGAACATCCTCCGCCAGCGGGGGAGCTTCATGATCGTGATGCGGGTGATCTCGTACGAGATCCCCACCTTCGAGCAGCTCGGGCTCCCTCCCGTGCTCACCCGGATCGCCGCCGAGGAGCGGGGGCTGGTGCTGGTGACCGGGGTCACGGGGTCGGGGAAGAGCTCCACGCAGGCGGCGATGATCGGGTACATGAACCAGCACATGAACCGGCACATCGTGACGCTGGAGAACCCGGTCGAGTTCCTGCACCGCGACATCAACTCCTCCATCACCCAGCGGGAGATCGGGAACGACACCGTCTCCTTCCAGGTGGGGCTGCGGGCGGCGCTCCGGCAGGACCCCGACGTGATCCTGATCGGTGAGATGCGCGACACGGAGAGTATCGACATCGCGCTCAAGTCGGCGGAGACGGGGCACCTGGTGATCTCCACGGTGCACACGCGGGACGCGGCCTCCACCATCTCGCGGCTGGTGGCGGTGTTCCCGCCGGACGAGCAGCAGATCGTGCGGATCCGGCTCGCGGAGCAGCTCCAGGCCGTCGTCTCCCAGCGCCTCCTCCCGCGCAGGGAGGGGAACGGCCGGGTGCTTGCGTGCGAGGTGATGGTGGTGACGGGGACCATCCGCGACTGCATCATGGACCCGGAGCGGCTGGGGGAGATCCGCGACCTGATCGCCGAGGGGCGCGTCACCTACGGCTCGCAGACCTTCGACCAGCACCTGGCGGAGCTGGTGGAGTCGGGCCAGGTGGACTACGCGGTGGCGAAGGCCGCCGCCACCAACCCCGGCGACTTCGAGCTGAAGATGAACATGCTCTCCGGTCCGGGGGTGACGACCGGCGCGTACGGCTTCTGAGGGCGGGGCGGCCACGTGGGATACGCGCTCCTGGTGGTGGCGCAGGTGGCCGGGATCCTGCTGATCCCCTTCGGGCTCCCGGGGATCTGGCTGCAACTCCTGGCGCTCGCGGCCTACGCCTGGGCCACCGGCTGGGCCACGGTCGGCCCCGTCGCGCTGGGATTCATCCTCCTGCTGGCGGTGGCGGCCGAGTGGATCGAGTTCTCCCTGGGCGGGCGCTTCGCGAGGAAGTACGGCGGGAGCCGGCGGGCTGCGTGGGGGGCGATCCTCGGGGGGATCGCGGGGGCCTTCGTGGGGCTCCCCGTCCCGGTGTTGGGGAGCGTGATCGGCTCCTTCCTGGGCTCCTTCGCGGGGGCGGTGCTCTTCGAGCTGTGGGCCGCGCGCCAGGCCGGGATGCGCCCGGCCCTCCGGACCGGGTGGGGGGCGCTCCTGGGGAGGCTGGCCGCGGTCGCGGTGAAGTCCGGGATCGCGGTGGCGGTCGCCGCGATCGCGCTCCTCGCGGCGGTCTGAGGGGGCCACCATCCCCCATCCCCCCGACCCCCGCGGGGGGCACGCTCAAACCCGCAGTCCAGAGTCGTTCAAAAATTCCGAGGTGACCCGATGAGCGACGAGTCGAGCCCGGTCGAAGCAGGAAAATACGTTTACTGCATCATCAAGAGCCCCAGGACCCGCGACTTCGGGAACATCGGGATCGGGGAGGGGACCAGCCGCGTCTACACCGTGCACTTCGGGGAGCTGGCCGCCGTGGTGAGCGACACCCCGCTGCGCATCTACGACCCCACCCGCGAGAACGTCCTGGCCCACGAGTTCGTGAACGAGACGGTGATGCGCGAGCACACCGTGATCCCCATGAGCTTCGGGACGCTCTTCCGCACCGAGAGCGACATCATCGAGCTGCTCAAGTCCACCTACCAGGCCTTCGACGACGTCCTGGAGAAGATGCAGGACAAGATCGAGTTCGGCCTCAAGGTGCTCTGGGACCGCGAGAAGGTGATCGCCAGCATCGAGCGGGAGAACGAGGAGATCCGCCGGCTCAAGGACGAGATCGGCCGGAGCGCGCAGAGCTCCACCTACTTCGCGCGGATGCAGCTCGGACGGCTGGTGGAGTCGGCGCTGGAGGAGGCGGGGAACGCCTACGTGCGCGACATCCACGAGGCGCTGAAGCCGGCCGCCGTGGCCTCCCGCTCCAACAAGCCGATCGGCGACCGGATGATCCTCAACGCGGCCTTCCTGGTGGAGCGCGACCGGGAGGCGGCGTTCGACGAGCAGGTCAAGGAGATCTCCCGCAAGTACGAGGATCTGCTGACCTTCAAATACACGGGCCCCTGGCCTCCGTACAACTTCGTCAACATCAAGCTGAAGCTGGAGAAGGCGGCGGGGTGAGATGGGACTCCTCAAGCACCTCCTGTTCTGGCCGGTGACGGGGCCGGAGTTCCTGGTCCGCTTCTCCCTGGACAGGATCCAGGGGGTGGTGCGGGAGGAGCTCACCGACGACCAGTCGATCAAGGAGGAGCTCCTCGCGCTGCAGATGCGGTTGGAGCTGGGGGAGATCGACGACCAGGAGTACGTGGAGCAGGAGGCCGCGCTGATGCAGCGGCTGCGCGAGGTGCGGGAGTGGCGTGAGCGGCTGGGGATGGGGACCGCCGGGGGGCCAGTGCGGGTGGCCCGGGACGAGGCGGAAGGGACGGGCGAGGAGGCGCCGGAGCCTGCCTCCGGCGGGGAGCCGCCGCGGGGCGGGATCGCCTCCCCGGACAGCGCCCGGGTGGAGATCGACCTGGGCCGGGACGGGGGTTAGGACCCGGCCGTGCTGGCGGAGCTGGTCTCTCCGGGTCCGCGCTGGACATTCGTGGGGGGGAAGGGCGGGGTGGGGAAGACCACGGTCGCGGCGGCGCTCGCGGTGGCGCTGGCGGACGCGGGGGAGCGGGTCCTGGTGCTCTCCACCGACCCCGCGCACTCGCTGGGGGACGCGCTGGGCGTCCTGCTGGGACCGGAGCCGCGGCCCGTTCCCGGGGTGGAGGGGCTGAGCGCGCTGGAGGTGGACGCGGAGCGCGAGCGGGCCCGCTTCCTGGAGGAGCACCGGGACGCGGTGCTCCGGACGGTGGAGCGGGGGACGTACCTGGAGCGGGACGAGGCGGCCGGGTTCCTGGACCTGGCCCTCCCCGGGATGGACGAGCTGGCGGCCGTCCTCCGCCTCATGGAGCTGGCCGGGGAGTCGTCCGGGCTCCGCGTGGTGGTGGACACCGCCCCCACCGGCCACACCCTCCGTCTCCTCGACCTCCCCCGCCTGGCGCGCGACTGGATCGCGGCGCTGGAGGCGATGGAGGACCGGCACCGGGAGGTGGCGCTGGCGCTCGCCGGGGCGTACCGCGAGGACGAGGCCGCGCGCGACCTGGCCCGCCTCCGCGTCCGGGTGGAGCGCCTGGCCGCCCTTCTCGCGGACCCCGCCCACACCCGCTTCCTCCTCGTCACCACTCCGGAGCCCGTCGTCCACGCGGAGACCCGGCGCTACCTGGACACCCTCCGGGGGCGCGGGATCGCCGTGGGCGGGATCGTCGTCAACCGGGTGACCAGCCTTCGGGGAGGGGCACTCGTCCCGGACGGCGTCCCTGTCGTCCACCTTCCCCTGCTCCCGCGCGATCCCCGCGGTGTCGAGGCGCTGCGCGGGTTCGGAAGACCCCCCTCCCTCGATCCCTCCCCCACAAGGGGTGAGGGAGGAACCGCGCTCCGTATCACCGTTGGCCCGCCCTGGTTCCCTCCCGCCGACCGCCGCCTGTACCTGGTGGGTGGCAAGGGCGGCGTCGGGAAGACCACCGTCGCCTCGGCGCTGGCGGTCCGGCTCGCGGAGGAGGGGAGGGCGCCGATCCTGTTGATGAGCACCGATCCGGCGGGATCGCTGGGTGACGTGTTCGGGACCGCCGTGTCGCCCGACCCGGTGCCCGTCCCCGGGGCTCCCGGGGTGCTCCTCCGGCAGGTGGACGCGGAGGCGGGGTGGGAGGCGTTCCGGGCCGAGTACCGGGGCGAGGTGGAGCGGCTCTTCGCGGAGCTGCTGGGACGGGGGCTCTCTGCCACGGCGGACCGGGAGGTAGTGGGCCGTCTGGTGGACCTCGCCCCCCCGGGCGTGGACGAGGCCATGGCGCTCGGGGACGTGATTGACTTGCTGGGGGGGGGGGAATACAATGCGCTGGTGATCGACACCGCACCCACCGGCCACCTGCTGCGTCTCCTGGAGATGCCCGCCCTGGCACTGGAGTGGTCCCACGCCCTGCTCCGGCTCTTCCTCCGCTACCGCGAAGTGCTCGGACTGGGCGAGGTGGCGGAGCGCGTCCTCCGCTTCGCACGGCTCCTCAGGGAGCTGCGCGCGCGGCTGGAGGACCGGACACACACCTTCTTCCTGGCCGTCGCGCTCCCGGAGGCGCTGAGCGTGCCGGAGACGGAGCGAATGGCGGCCCGACTGCGGGAGCTGCGGATACCTCCCGACGCGCTGCTGGTGAACCGGCTGCTCACGCCCCGCGGGATCGCCGCGGGGCGTGAGGGGCACGCCGCCCGGCTCCTGGCGATCCTCCCGGTCGCCGCCGCGGCGCCGGAGCGGGGGGAGGGCGGTCCCCGGGGGGCGGCGGAGCTGCTCCGGTTCGCGCACTCCTGGCGCGCGGCCCCGGGCCGCGCCGGCTGAGGGCGCATGGACTCCTCCACCCTGGTCTGGCTCTACGCCATCGTCCCGGGGGACGCGCCGGAGCCCCCCGCGGAGCTGCGCGGGGTCGAC
>DATAAL010000024.1:0-3431 GCA_036260145.1 Longimicrobiaceae bacterium
CGCCCCCGGGAGGCTCCGGGGCGGGCCGCCGCGACACCACCACGGGGAGCGCGGCGGCAGGCGGCGCGGGGTCGGCGAGGCGCTGGACGGCCGGCCCGGCCCCGAGCGGGCGCACCGGCGGGAACACCGGCCCGGTGGCGCGCTCGCTGGCCCGCACCACCGGCCGCGTCGGCTCGCCGGGCGCCGGGTGGGGCACGGAGCTGGCGGAGGAGTCCGCCGGGAGCCCCGGCGGGGCGGGCGGCGCGGCGTACACCACGGGGGGGCGGTCGCCCCCCAGCGTGGCGGACCCGTAGCGCCGCGCTACGTCGTCCGCCAGCGACGGCGCCGTCATGCGCTGCAGCCGCGCCGCCAGCGACGGCCCGTGCGCCGGGTCGCTGACGCCGGGGCGCACCAGGGGGCGGAGGAGCCGCGCCGCCAGCGTGGCGTCGATCACCGGCTCCCCCCCGGCGCCCGGGACGTGCTCCGCGCCCATCAGCCGGCCACGTCCAGCGCGGCGCCCGCAAGCCCGCGCGCGGCGGAGAGGAAGCTGCTGAGCCACGGCTTGCTGAGCCCCCGGTGCACCAGCTCCAGCTGCTCCACCGCCACGGCGCCCTGCTCGGCGCGCAGGTCGGGACCGGACCACTTCACCGGGTACGCCCCGGTGAAGTTCCACCACATGGCGGGGAGCCCCTTCCGGTCCAGCAGGTAGACGGAGCCGTTCCGGCGCCGGACGTCGCCCCGCACCACCTGCTGGTGCCACTTCCAGAGGCTCTCCACGTCGGTGAGCCCCTTCTTCAGCACCAGGTTGGACGGGTAGCGGGTGGGTCCCGCCAGGCGGTGGACGTACTCGTTCACCCCGCCCTCCCGGTAGTCCTCGACCTCCGTCTCCACCTGCAGGCCGGTGACCTCCTGGAAGCCGCCCACCACCAGCCCGTCGATCTCCACCAGGAAGTTGACGGAGAGGTACGGGTCGTTGCGGATCCCCAGCATCCGGGCCGCCTGGGTGAGCCCCGCGTTCAGTAGCATGGTGAAGTCACGCCTTCCGCGTGCGCCGGGGTTCCGGGGGTGGACAGGGGCCGGCGGGGAGCGCGCTCAGCGCCCCCACGGGCTCCGTCCCGCTTCGTTGATGCGCTCGTTGATCCTCGCGACCTCGGCCACCCACTGCAGCCGCTCGCGGTGCTCCATGCCCATCACCTGGTCGTACGGCCAGTGGAGATGGTAGGAGACGTAGGCTACCTCCTCGTACAAGCGCTCCGAGGGGTAGCCTGCTACCCCCCCACGCCGGCGGTCTCCACCTCGAAGTCGCCCTGGCAGTGGGGGCAGGTGACCCCCAGCCGGGTGGAGCCGTGCTCGTTCACCCGGCGGTACAGGTCCTGGAGGTAGGCCAGGTCGGCCGCGAACAGGCTCTCGACGACCCCGGGGTTCACCTGCGGGAGGTCGCCCAGCCGCGTGACCACCCGCGCCAGCAGGATGACCACCAGGTAGCCGGGGTTGGACTGCACTCGCGGATCGCGCAGCGGGGCGATCTCGTCGTGCGCGGTGGCCAGGCGCATGACCCCCTCGCGGTGCAGCGTCCCCTCGGGGTCCGCGTAGCCGCACGGGAGCGTGAACGGGAACTCGGTCTGCAGCATCGGCTCAGCCCTGCAGGGCCAGCCCCTCGTGGGCCAGCTCAAGCGTCTCGATGGCCACCTCGTTCCCGGTGGCGTTGAACGAGGGGCCGGTCCACTTGGTTGGCCACGCCTCGTGGAAGTTCCAGCGCACCTTCTCCTGCCCCGCCGAGTCCAGCAGGACGATGGAGCCGTTGCGGCGCTGCACCTTCCCGTCGGTCGTGCGCTGCCGCCACTTCAGCATCTCCTGGTCGCCGGTGGTCCCCCACTTCAGGGTGATGTTCCCGTACTTCACCAGCCCGGGGAGCTTGCGCGCCGAGAAGGCGTCGGTCCCCTCGCGGTACTCGACGGGGTCCTGGCTGGAGTCCAGGCCGCTGGCCTCGCGGAACCCCGCCCGCGCGATCCCGTCGATCTCGACGATGAAGTTGTAGGACAGGAAGGGGTCCTTGCGGTCTCCGACTGGCATGATCGCCTCCTTGGGTGTGTCAGGCCGCCGGACTCGGGGCGGCGAGGTCCAGGCCGCTGGGGCCGTGGGTGATGCGAACCACGATGAACTCGTTGGGAACCACGGGCGCCAGGCCGATCTCGGTGACCACCACCCCGGCCTCGCGCGCCTCGGGGGGGTTGGTGGACGCGTCGCAGCGGACGTAGAACGCCTCGTCCGGGGAGCCGCCCCGCAGCGCCCCGCGCTGGAACAGCCCGGTCAGGTAGGCGCTCAGCTCGCGCCCGATCCGCGCCCAGAGGAGCGGCGAGGAGGGCTCGAAGGACGCCGCGGCGAGGTTGGCGGAGACCCAGCGGCCCAGGGTGAGGAAGACCCGCCGCACGTTGACGTGCTCCCACGCCGGCTCGGTCGAGAGGGTCCGGGCCCCCCACACGCGCACGCCCCTGCCGGGGAAGGCGCGGATGCAGTTGATACCGGCGGCGTTCAGCCCGGCTTGGGTGGCGTCGTCCAGGAGCGTCTCCACGTCCAGCACCCCTTCCAGCCGCTCGTTGGCGGGGGCCCTGTGCACCCCCACGAGCGCGTCGACCCGGGCGTACACCCCCGCCACGTGTCCGCAGGGAGGCACCAGCGCCTCCCCCGCCCCGTCCGTCCCCTCGGCCAGGAGCCACGGGTAGTAGAGCGCCCCGTTGTTCCCCGCGAGCTTGCAGCGCTGCGCCCGCACCTGGGTGGGCGAGGCGCCGGGGAGCGCGTCGAGCAGCGCCATGCGGTCCCCGGCGCGGTCGCAGTGCTCCAGCAGCGCCCTCTGCATCTCCACCGCCTCGCAGAGCACGCTGTCGCGCTCGTCCGCGCCCACCGCGCGGGCGCGGGCTTCCTCCGGCAGCGCCACCACGCGCCGCATCAGGTCGGGCGCGCACACCAGGTCCACCGTTTCCAGCGGCCGGATGGCGTGGAGCGCCCGGCGCAGCGTCTCCACCGCCCCGCGTTCCTCCGCGGGGTCGAGCCGCACCACCCGGCAGCGCTCACCGCCGTTGCGGAAGAAGGCGCTCACCGCGGCGGCCAGGTAGCCGCCGGCCGGAGCAGCGCCGAAGAGGGGGTGGAAGTCGGCCCAGCGCTCCAGCTCCACCGGCTCGTCCACCGGTCCGGCGCCGGCGAACGACCACCAACCCATCGCCTTGACCCGCTCCTCGGGCGGAAACGCAGACAGGATGAGCGCCATCGATGCGGGACCCGTAGCTGCGCCCGCACAGGCGCTGAGCAACCTGAACGTGATCAACGCACCTGCGCTCCACGACAACGCTGCGAGACCGGAGAACGCGATCGACAGCGCCCACCCGAGCAGGTACACACGCTTCCGTCCGAACAGGTCCCCGGCTTTGCCCATCGACGGCATCAAGACACCGAAC
>DATAAL010000025.1:0-9019 GCA_036260145.1 Longimicrobiaceae bacterium
ACTGCGAGAGGGTCAGCCCCGTCATCGTGCGGAAGACGGCCGGGTGCTTGGACAGGTGCTCGAATCGCAGAATCATCGCTCTCGCTCCAGCAGGCGTTCACACCCGCCCCATGCAAGAATCGGTGTTCTGAATCTTACCTAGTGAACAAGAAACACTCAGTCCCGGGGCGAGTACTCACATCGACCTTGCTATACGTGCAATCAGGCCCTCCAGGATTGACAGGGTCTAGGTCATGCGGGTATCGAGAGTTTCCGATGTTCCGGCCGGAATACACGCCGACAGGTTCGGTGTTGCCGCTACCGATTGGAGAGCACTCATCACCAATTCGGTCGTCACAGCGGTTATCCGACTCGTACCCGCCGTGGTGATCCTTCGAGACGAACACATATGGACGGCTTCCGGTGTACTGTAAAGCGCCGGCACCAAGTGTTCTCGTCTCATCACCTCCGCAGCAGACCCCCCAGTGGGCCGATGGGGTCACACCATACACGTGCCAATAATCGTCAGTCCCAGCTTTGAGCGTGATGATGATGAACTCGGAGTCGCCGTGATGGCTAAAGGATCCACCATCGTAGTAGTAGGACAGCAGATACCCGATCGACGGATACCCTCCGCTGACCAGTTGAACGGTCCAGTAAGGCTCTCTGGCGAAAAAGATCTCGTTGACATGTCGCACGAGCTGCGGCTGGAACGCCACCGCGAATCGCTCCTCACACACATCCTTGATGTTGTCGTGATCTAGATCGTTGGCCGCGTTTGTTTCCCTGTAGTAGAAAGCCGAACAGTCAGAGCCCACGGCGTACCCCGGGCCTACAGTAACGGTAGAGTTCATATCCGATTCGCAGGGAAGAATGGCCGTCGTAGGATCACAGCTACTCTGCACCGAAAATTCCCGCTCGAAAGAGCTGATGGTATTATCCCCACGTCGGGGTGCGGCAGCACGAGCAGCTTCAGGATCAGGACCGAACACAAACTCGGCCGGCAAAATCGATAACACTGCTTGGCTCACCTTGTGAGTCAGAGGCACCGTGACTGATTTCCCATTTACGTCGTAACCTGGAAGCGAACGCACAGACCGACGCTGCCACCTGGTCATCGTTGCAGCGGTGACAACGAGGTTGCTCGACCCGGTCCACTCGATGCGGTCGAGGGGAGAGGAAACCGAGAACTCCGCATCCGGTAGGTAGCGGGTCAGGCTCAGGAATTCCTCAATCGACAGTCCGACAGATTTCGCAGCGACTGTGGTTATCGTCTGTCCTCTCTCACCGTGCAGGTAGCTTTGGAGGTGCAAGCTGTGTCGAGGAAAGGGGCTGTCCCGCATGTCCTCCAGAACCTGCTGCCGCAGCGTACTATCTGCCAGGGCGAGCGCGATTCCCTTAGCCATCAGCTTGGCTTGTTCATCCGATGCGCCGGCCAACCCACGCCCGGGGGCGCCAGGGGCCGTCGGAAGGGTACGATCAGGGGAGTCGGTTTGGCATCCGTTTAGCACGCAGATGAAGCCAAGGTTGAGAAATAACCACTTCTTCATGGTCGATTATCCTTCAGGAGGGATATAGGTGAGGGGTTGTTTGGGTCAGCGGATGAGATCTGTGTACAAGTCTATCTGAAGGCGCCGCGTGCATCAGCAATTGAAAAGGTAAGTTGTACGATCGGCACGACGATGGAGGCCAAAGCAAGGGAGGCGTCGGTGTATTGAGAGAAGACGTAGAGAAGTCCGGCAGCTCCTACGCCGGTGGAAATAGCCAGAGCAACCGGATAGCGCCCTCGCCCGCGACTAGCAAGATGAACCCCTAGGGGAAGCAGGATGGTCTCACCTAAGGCAGCACCAATGAGCGCGCCTTCAAATTGGTTCGTCAGTTGCCCCCCAATAAACCAGCCGCTGAGAGCACCGGCCGCGCCTAGACCAATCCCGGAAGCAGCAAGTACTGGCGTACCGGGTATCACGTGGTCTGAAGAAACGTCATGCAATGTATCAATGCGGAGGACGAGAGAGGGCTCAGAGAGCTTCTCTTGCCCAGTTCTGAAATGCTGGGCCAACGCTGGTCGTACTGTCATCAGATACAGCAGCATCGCCAAGGCCCAATACGTATGTGCCTGCCACGGCCTGAAAGCCCAGGGGGGTGGTTTCCCGTTCATGCGCCATTGAGAGCGAGAGGTGTGACCACGCAGGATGTGGAGATCGCAGACATCGTTTCAACCAGAACTAGGCGCTCCCCGAGCCAACGCGCAGCCTCGCCAGCGCCGCCCTGATCTCGTCGAAGGGGGGGAGGAGGCCCGGATTGGTGGAGTGCCAGGCGTACGCCACCCTCCCGTCGCGGTCGATCACGAACACCGCGCGGTCGGCGGCGTTCCGCAGCCCAGGGCCCACGGGGTCGGTCCGTAGCACGCCGAAGGCGTTCACGGCCTCGCGATTGAAGTCCGAGAGGAAGGGGTAGTCCACCCCGCACTCCGCGCGGAAGCGGGCGAGCACGTACGGGGAGTCCACGCTGATCGCCACCGGCAGCGCGTCCAGCTCCCGGTGCGTGGGGAGGTCGTTCCCCGCCGTGCACACCTGCTCGGTGCAGGTGGAGGTGAAGGCCAGCGGGAAGAAGTGCACCACCAGCGGCTGCTTGCTCCACAGCTCCCGGAGCGACACCTGCTTCCCCTCATGGGAAGGGAGCGTCACGTCGGGGGCCTGGTCGCCCTGCTTGAGAGGCATCTCGGGGTCCTGGGTTCGGGTCCACCGGCACGCCGCGCGCGGCGGCAACGGTTGTGAGGGGCGGAAAAGTATTCTCCCTCCGGTTTGCCTGCCACGGTCATCCCGGGGGGAGCAGCCGTAGCGAGCCGAGCACCCTGCGGACGGCGTCCCGCTCCTCGCCCTCCTCCCCCGCCGCGCACGAGTAGGTGGCGAAGACCAGCGCCCCCGGAGCGGTCGCCACCCCCACCATCCAGAACGTCTCCCCCGCCTCCTCCTCGTCGTCGGTGATGTACTCGCACAGCGCCATCTCCGCGCCCCCCTCCAGCTCCAGGTCCTCCACCTCGTCCTCCTCCAGCTCCACCCCCTGCTCTTCCAGGAAGGCGTACAGCTCCTCGGCCGGGTCGGGAAAATCGTCCGGGGGCTGCGGGAAGCCGACCAGGTTCAGCGTTCCCGCGCCGTCGGGGTCCGCGACCTCCACGCCGCCCACCTCCCTGTCCGGCTCCGCGTACCACCCCGCGGGGACCCGGACCTCGAAGCCCCCCTCCTCGTCCCTGTATCTGGTTTCTCCGGCCATGATCGCTCCATCCGGGAAAGGTGCCGCGGCGTCGGGCAAGATGCATGAGTGTCCCGGCTCCTGCAAGCCGCTTCCCGCGTAGCGGGAAGCGTCGGGAAAGGCCCCTCCCGGTGTGACCGATCGCCCGTTGCAGGCGTCTACAGGGTAGGGCGGGGATGCGCCGAACGGCCTCCCCGCGGCCCCTTGAGATCGGCACGAAAACTGCCGAAATTCCCTTCAGGCGCGCCGGATGACGCGCCGCCCATCGCTCCCGGCCACGGAGGTGCCTATTCGCGCTTTAGGTGTGAGTCTCGTTGCAATCGCAGCCATCGTGGCCAGCCTCACCGTGGTCCGGCAGCGGCAGGAAGAGCGCCGCTCCGACGATGGGATCAGGTCCGAGCCCTCTCCGGCTGCGGTCGACCTCGACGGGATCCGGGCGGCGGGCTTCTAGCCCTATCGCCGGAGACCGCAGGCGCTCCACGGGGCGCCGCTGTCCCATCTCGGGACGGCGGCGCCCCGTGTCGTTCCGACCCGGCAGGTGTCCGCCCAATGGGTCGGAGACCCCTCCCTTCCCGGGGTTCCTCCCCGCAGGATCCGTCCACGGGGTGCAGGATCTATAAACATCAGGATTTATCATGCTCACTTGCAGATAACCTGGATTGAACAAATGAGTTAACTGTGTTATATTCCATTCGCGAAGTCGAAAACTTGATCGACTGACGCGGCGGAGCGGGCATGGAGCCTGCCGCGCTCGTCACGTCATGGACAGGAGACAGAGCGAGTGGAACTTACGGGGATCCAGACCACGGCCGGGCGCGACGGAGTGCGCGATCTGCTCCGGTACCGCGGGGTGCAGATCCTGCTGGCGGCGGTTGCCGTCGTGCAGGGTGCCGTCACCGTGCAGCGGACCGGGGAGGAGGAGGCGCAGCCGGGGATCGCGGCGAAGGCCAGGACCCAGGTTCTCGCGCTTCCTCCCGTTGTGGTGATGCAGCCCGTGCGGGAGGAGGCGCCGAAGCAGGCCGCCAGGCCGGCTGCGGAGCCGGAGGAGCACACCGAGGCGCTGGAGCTGGCGGAGAAGTACCAGAAGAAGGGGTACCGCGTCTCCGCGAAGCTCGCGCGGATCATTGTGGAGGCGGCGCAGGAGCACGAGATCGATCCGGAGATCGCCTTCGGGCTCGTGCGGGCGGAGAGCGGGTTCCGGACCAGCGCCACCAGTCCGGTGGGCGCGATCGGCCTGACCCAGCTCATGCCGCGCACCGCCCGGTGGCTGGAGCCGGGAGTCACCACGCGTGAGCTGCGCGACCCGGCCACCAACCTGCGGATCGGGTTCGGCTACCTCCGGGACCTGATCGAAAAGTACGACGGGAACGAGCGGCTGGCGCTGCTGGCCTACAACCGTGGTCCGGGGACAGTGGACAAGGCCCTGAAGCGGGGGCGGAACCCGGACAACGGCTATGCCGACTTCGTGCTCGGCAAGAAGAACCACGGCCACACGCTGTACACCCGCCAGCGGCGCTGACGCCCTGAGAATGGAACGAACGGGGGACCCGACCATGCCGGCCGGGTCCCCCGTTCGTTTTTGCCGTCCTTGCCCGCCTACTTGTCCGACAGCTGGCGGTTCTTCTCGATATACTCCGACCACTCCGGCGGGACATCGGTATCGGGGAAGATCGCGCTGACGGGACACTCCGGCTCGCACGCTCCGCAGTCGATGCACTCGTCCGGGTTGATGTAGAACTGGTCGCCGGCCTCGTAGATGCAGTCCACCGGGCAGACCTCGACGCAGCTCGCATCCTTGGTCCCGATGCAGGGCTCGGTGATGACGTACGGCATGTGATGCTCCGGAACGGAGTGAGGGGTTGCGCGCTCGCGCTCCTGAATACAGGGCCGGGCGTACAATAACAGGCCCGCCCGGGGTTGTCCACAATCCCGTGAAAGCCTGTTTCACGCGCCTACCGGAGCTGCTCGTCGAACCAGTCGAGCGTGGCTTCCACCACGCTCCGCAGCTCGGGCGTGGTCCCGGCCCACGGATGGCGCGCGCCGAAGGTGTGGTCCGCGTCCTCCACCAGGAGGAGCTCTACCCGGTCCCCGGCCGCGTCGAAGAGCGCCCGCGCGTCGTCCGGGGACACCGAGGTGTCGTCCTCTCCGTGGATGATCAGCCAGGGAATCTCCAGCGACGCCGCGGCACGGAGGATGTCCAGCCGCTCCCGGTTCATCTCCGTGTCGCGCCAGTACCCCGGCCCGATCGGCATCGGCTGCCCGGTGCGGGCGTTGACGATCTCCACCGTCTCCCCGCGCCGCCACCGCTCCACCTGCTCCCCGGTCCACCGGGCCGGGATGTCGGCGATCGCCGCCCAGGTCACCAGCGCGTCCACCCTCGGGTCCTCGGCCGCGGCCAGGATGGCCTCCCCGCCCCCGCGCGAGTGGCCGAGGAGCCCGATCCACCGTGGCGACCGGGGGAGGAGGACCCCGCCCCGGAGCGCATCCAGCACCATCCGGATCTCGTCCAGGTTGCGGGTGTGGGTGTTCTCCGCGAACAGCTCCAGCGCGGAGAAGTCCACCCCGTCGGCACCCACACCGTTGCGCGAGAAGTCGAAGGTGACCGCCGCGTGCCCCCGCAGCGCCACCGCGCGGGCGAGCACGGGGAAGAACCCCCAGGTCCGGAACCCCTTGAACCCGTGGCAGATCACCACCACCGAGCGGGGCTGCGCCCCCGTCCGCACCCGCACGTCGCCCCGGATGGGAGGCCCTCCGTCCCGGGGGCGGATCTCCCAGCGTGTCAGGGTGAGGGTCGGTTCGGCGGTTGCGGGCTCCGGGGTCATCGGTCTCCGTGGGTCGGTTCGGGAGGGTCGGCCGCGGCGTCGGCGAAGCGCGCGGCCAGGTAGCGGATCCGGCGCAGGTTGGTGGGATCCTCGAAGTCGCCCTCGCGCGCCGCACCCAGCGTGCCGGCCGCCGCCGCGGCCACGATCTCCCGCACCTGGAGCAGCTCCTCCGCGTTCAGTGGTGCCAGCCCCGGGACCTCCCGGCGGGGTGCGCGCTCCAGCTCGAGGACCTGCCGCGCGAAGGACACGAAGAGCGAGCACGCCTCCGGGCAGGGAACGTGCGCGTCTCCGGCGGTGGATCCCTCCTCCACCACCCCGAGGGGCGTGTCCGGGTTGATCTCCCACGCCACCCGCCGGAGGCATACCCGGTCCTCGCAGCAGGCGCGCACCGTGTTGCGGACCGCGTCGTCGCCCAGGAGCCGCACGGCGCCGTAGATCCCGCTCTGCCGCTCCGCGGCTTCGCGCCAGTGCGTCACCCGGAGCCTCCCAGTCCTCCCCGCGTGCCAGTGCAGGGCGCAGGCCGGGTACAGGTAGTCCAGCGCCGTCCAGAGGCCCCGTCCGTCCAGCTCCACCAGCGCCCACCCCTGGCGGAGGTTGGGGGAGGTCTTCAGGGGACGGTGGTCCCCGGCGTTGGTGGTCTGGGCGACCTCGCGGGCCCGGTACGGGTCGGACGACACCGTCTCCAGCGACTTCAGGGGGCGGCGCCCGTCGCGCCGGTGGCGCACCTCGTAACGCCCCTCCCCCGTGGCCCGGAGGCGGACCTGGAGGAAGATCCGCCCCGCCTCCCCTGCCCCGTCCACCCAGGCCAGGAGCGCCTCCCGCGCCTCCCCGATCCCGCCCGGGGCGTGCGCCCCCCGCGCCTCCGGCGCGTCAGACACGGGCGCCCTCCTCCGGAGCGGCCGCTGGGATCCTGGCGCCGGCCTCCCGGGCGCGCTGCAGGACGATCTGGGCCACCTCGGGGAAGGTCCCCACCGGGTCCGCGTAGAAGAGGGTGCGCCCCTCCCGGTGCGTCACCGGCGACACCGCGGGGCGGTTGATCCCCAGGTCATCCGGGATGGTCTCCTGGGTGTGCCACCCCTCCGCCACGAAGAAGGGGACCAGCACCACCGTCGGCTCCGGCATCTCCGCCAGCACCTCCCCCACCTCGGGGGGCTGGTCCAGGAACCCCGTCCGGACGCTCCCGAACACCCCGGCCTCCTGCGCCTCCCGCGTCACCCGGTAGATCACCTCCGCGGAGTTGGAGTTGCGCTCCGTCCCGTGGCCGATGATGACCAGCCCCGCCCGGCGCGCCTCCTCGTCGCTCAGGCCGGCGCTCTCCTCGGCGCGGCGCAGGATCATCCGTGTCATCCAGGGGTGCGTGCCGATGGGCCCGCAGTAGTGGACGGTCTTCCCGGGCTTGCGGGTGACGGAGGGGGCGGGGCCGTCCAGCCCCAGCTCCCGGGGAATCACCTCCCCGGTGAAGTACCCCTCGGAGATGAAGAGGGGGACCACGTACACCTCGTCCGATTCCACCAGGTCGAACACCTCGCGGAGCGAGGGCTCCTCCTTCCAGAAGCACTCCCGCACCTCGTCGAAGACGCCGAGGCGGCGGATGGTCTCCGCGTGGCGGTAGACCGGGGCGCTCGACTCGGCGTTCAGGTGCGAACCGTGCCCGACAATGACCAGGGCCTGCAACGATCCTTCTCCTTGCGTTTCCCGCGGTTGTAGCGAGCGGGAAGAATGCGGCCCCGGGGTGCCGCGGGCAAGGGAGCTACTCCTGCGCCCCCCTCACCAGCAGGTCGTAGGTGGCGCGCTGCGCCGGGGAGAGCTCCGTCGGAATGCCGACGACCAGCGCCCGGTCGCCCGGGGAGGCGGGGAGGTGGAGGACCAGGTGGTCCAGCGGGACGGGAGGGGCGTAGGGGCGGGAGCGCCCCGTGGGGTCGATCTGCACGGTGGTCCCCGGGGCGGCCAGCTCCGCCAGCACCCGGCCGTACTCCAGCCACTCGGCCAGCGGGTCGGAGCCCTCCGCCGCCACCGCGGGGATCAGCCGCTCCTCGAAGTAGGCGACCGCCCGCTGGAACACCGCGGGGCCGCGCTCCCGCAGCTCCCGGAGGCGCCCCCGGTAGAACTCGCGCGGATCGCGCGCGCCGCGCTCCTTCAGCGCCTGCTCGAAGCGCCGGTCCGCCTGCTCGCGGAGGTCGTTGGCCGCCATCTCGTACCCGAAGGTGGTGGTGCGGGGCAGATGCCCGCGGAGGAGTCGACATGTTTCCTGTACCGCGCGACGGCAGGGAAGTTATCTTCCCTCCCACCGGGCACGAAAGTTGACGCGCTCCCCCGACCGTCCCCCACCCGGAGGTCCGCATGTCGTACGTCGCCCCGCCGACCGTCTTTCCGCCCGCTCACGCCGGACAGCCCGCGTTCGAGCTGACGTGGGAGCTGTTCGGCGAGCTGTGCCGCGTCCTGGCGCTGCGCGTGGCCCGCGAGTTCGACCCTGAAGTCGTCATCGGGATCGCCACCGCCGGGGTGCTCCCTGCCGCGGTGATCGCCAGCATCCTGCGGGTGGACTTCTTCAGCCTCAAGATCTCGCGGCGGGAGCAGGGGGAGGTGGTGCACAGCTACCCCCGGCTGATGTCTGCGGCGCCGCCCCAGGTGTATGGGAAGCGGGTACTGATCGTGGACGAGATCACCACCAGCGGCGACACCCTCCGGCTCGCCCTGGCCGCCGTGCGCGAGGTGGGGCCGGCGGAGGTGCGCACGGCGGCGAGCTTCGTGAAGCCGGGGGGGTACCGGCCGGACTACTTCGCGCTGGAGACGGGGTCGCTGATCGTGTTCCCCTGGGACCGGCAGGTGATCTCGGACGACGGGGAGCTGGTGGTGCACCCGGGGTACGCGCACGCGATCACGGCGTAGGCTTCGGGGCGGGTGTACGGCACACCTGACCTACCGTACGGCCAAAACAGCGAGGGGCCGGTCCGAGTGGACCGGCC
>DATAAL010000026.1:0-3239 GCA_036260145.1 Longimicrobiaceae bacterium
GGGGGGCGCAGGTCGCCCCCCTCCGCAGGATCAGGCCCGCACCAGCTTCCGGTACCTGATCCGGTGCGGCTGGTCGGCCTCGGCGCCCAGCCTGCGCCTCCGGTCCGCCTCGTACTCCTGGTAGTTCCCCTCGAAGAACACCACCCGGCTCTCCCCCTCGAAGGCCAGGATGTGCGTGCAGATGCGGTCCAGGAACCAGCGGTCGTGCGAGATCACCACCGCGCACCCCGCGAACTCCAGCAGCGCGTCCTCCAGCGCCCGCAGCGTGTCCACGTCCAGGTCGTTGGAGGGCTCGTCCAGCAGGATCAGGTTGCCGCCCTTCTGGAGCGTCTTGGCCAGGTGCACCCGGTTGCGCTCCCCGCCCGAGAGCACCTTCACCGGCTTCTGCTGGTCGCTCCCCTTGAAGCCGAACCACGAGCAGTAGGCGCGGGCGTTCACCTCGCCGCGGCCCAGCTTGATGGTGTCCTGGCCACCGGAGATCTCCTGGTACGCCGTCTTCTCGCCGTTCAGCGTGTCGCGGCTCTGGTCCACGTACGCCAGCACCACCGTGGAGCCGACCTTGAGCGTCCCCCCGTCCGGCTTCTCCTGCCCGGTGATCATCCGGAAGAGCGTGGTCTTCCCCGCCCCGTTGGGCCCCACCACCCCCACGATCCCGCCCCGCGGGAGGCGGAAGGAGAGGCCGTCGATCAGCAGCCGGTCGCCGTACCCCTTGGTGAGGTTCTCGGTCACCACCACCTCGTCGCCCAGGCGCGGCCCGTTGGGGATCACGATCTCCGCGCGGCTCAGCTTCTCGCGCGGGTCCTCGTTGAGGAGCTGCTCGTACGAGCTGATGCGCGCCTTGGCCTTGGCGTGCCGGGCCCGCGGTGCCATGCGCACCCACTCCAGCTCCCGCTCCAGCGTGCGCTGCCGCGCGCTGGCCTGCTTCTCCTCGCGGCGGAGGCGCTCCTGCTTCTGCTCCAGCCAGGAGGTGTAGTTCCCCTTCCAGGGGATCCCCTCCCCGCGGTCCAGCTCCAGGATCCACTGCGCCACGTTGTCCAGGAAGTAGCGGTCGTGCGTGATGGCCACGATCGTCCCCTTGAACTCCGCCAGGTGGTGCTCCAGCCAGGCCACCGACTCCGCGTCCAGGTGGTTGGTGGGCTCGTCCAGCAGGAGCAGGTCCGGCTCCTCCAGCAGCACCCGGCAGAGCGCCACGCGGCGCTTCTCGCCCCCCGAGAGGTTCTCCACCCGCGCGTCCGGGGGCGGGAGGCGGAGCGCGTCCATGGCGATCTCGATCTTGCGGTCCAGGTCCCACAGGTTCCCCGCGTCGATCTGGTCCTGCAGCCGGGCCTGCTCGTCCAGCAGCGCGTTCATCTCCTCGTCCGTGGAGATGTCGCCGAACGACATGTTCACCTCGTCGAAGCGCCGCAGCAGCTCGCGCTGGTGCTTCACCGCCTCCTCCACGTTGCCGCGTACGTCCAGCGCCGGGTCCAGCTCCGGCTCCTGCGGGAGGTACCCGATGCGGGTCCCCTCGGCGGGCCACGCCTCGCCGTTGAAGTTCCTGTCCACCCCCGCCATGATGCGCAGGAGCGACGACTTCCCGGAGCCGTTGGGGCCCACCACGCCGATCTTGGCGCCGGGATAGAAGGAGAGCCAGATCCCCTTGAGGATCTCGCGGTTGGGGGGGACCACCTTGCGGAGGTCCTTCATGACGTAGATGAATTCCGGTCCAGCCATCGGTTTTCGTCTCCTGTGAATCGGGTCACGGCCGCGGACAATCTAAACACCGGCCGCGCCCCGGCACAGGTCTACCGACGGGCATACTGCTTTGAGCCGCGGGTTTGGGCGTGTTCCCCTGGCGGGGGGCCGGGCTCACGTGTACGACGCCAGCCGTTCCCCTCGCCCCTTGTGGGAGAGGGGTGGCGCGCAGCGCCGGGGTGAGGGGAAGCCCTCAGTACGCGCTCACGTGCACCCCCCGCACCGCCCTTCCCGACGGGTCCGTCACCGCCGCGAGCGAGGCGTCCCAGGCCAGCGCCTCGGGCGTGCTGCACGCCACCGACGGCCCACCGGGGACGCACTCCGCGGCCGAGTCCAGCGGGAAGTGCTCGGCGAAGAGCGAGCGGTACAGGTACGCCTCCCTGGTAGCCGGGGTGTTGTGGGGGAAGCGGTAGCGCGCGCTCGCCATCTCCTGGTCGCTCACCTGCGCCTCCGCGTGTGCGCGCAGGGAGTCGATCCACCCGTACCCCACCCCGTCCGAGAACTGCTCCTTCTGCCGCCACGCGATCGAGGGAGGGAGCGCGTCGGCGAAGGCCTCGCGCAGGAGGTGCTTCTCCATCCGGCCGTGCCCGGCCATCTTCGCCGCCGGGTCGATCCCCATCGCCACGTCCAGGAACTCCCTGTCCAGGAAGGGGACGCGCGCCTCCACCCCCCACGCCGCCATGGCCTTGTTGGCGCGCAGGCAGTCGTAGAGGTGCAGGCGGTCCAGCTTGCGGATCGTCTCCGCGTGGAACGACTCCGGATCCGGCGCCCGGTGGAAGTACAGGTACCCCCCGAAGATCTCGTCCGACCCCTCCCCGGAAAGCACCATCTTGATCCCCATGGCGCGGATGCGGCGGGCCATCAGGTACATCGGTGTCGCGGCGCGCACCGTGGTGACGTCGTACGTCTCCAGGTGGTGGATCACGTCGGAGAGCGCGTCCAGCCCCTCCTGCACCGTGAAGTGGAACTCGTGGTGGACCGAGCCGAGGTGCTCGGCCACCTCCCGCGCCGCGCGCAGGTCGGGAGCACCCTCCAGCCCCACGGCGAAGGAGTGGAGCCGGGGCCACCACGCCGGACTCCGCCCCCCGTCCTCCACCCGCTGCGCGGCGAAGCGGCTCGCTGCGGCGGCGATGACCGAGGAGTCCAGCCCGCCCGAGAGGAGCACCCCGTAGGGGACGTCGGACATCATCTGGCGCCGGACGCTCTCCTCCAGCGCGCTCCGCAGGGCGGCCGGATCGGCGGGGCCGCCGCGGACCGCCTGGTAGTCGCGCCAGGCGCGGTGGTACCAGCGGCGGGGCTCCCCCACTCCGCTGTCCAGCAGGTGCCCGGGAGGGAACTCCTCCACGCTCCGGCAGACGGGGACCAGCGCCTTCATCTCGGAGGCCACGTACAGGTTCCCCTCCTCGTCCCGGCCGGTGTACAGCGGGACGATCCCCAGGTGGTCGCGCGCGATCAGGTAGCGGCGGCGCTCCGCGTCCCAGAGCACGAAGGCGAAGATCCCGTTC
>DATAAL010000027.1:0-13682 GCA_036260145.1 Longimicrobiaceae bacterium
GTTGTACGCCCCCACCTCCTGATGCCTGAAGAAGGGCAGGATGCTCTGGAAGGTGCTCCCCCGCGGACGGGCCATGTACTCGGTGCAGATCACCGGGCGGCCACCGGCGTGCTGCTTGAGCGCCGCCACCGCGCGCTGCACCCCGGGGAGGGGGTCGTAGCTGTGGAAGGTGATGACGTCCGAGTTCTCCAGCATGAACGTCGTGATGGGGAGCGTCTGGCTGGAGTCCACCCAGTCGCCCTTCCAGGGGCCGGCGGTGAGCGGCTGCGTGGGGCTCACGGAGCGCGCCCAGGCGAAGGTCCTGCGGAGCAGGGCGAGCGCCAGCTCGCCCTTGTTCACCGGCTCGAACGCCCCGTACGAGCCGGGGTTCCGATTGTCGGGCTCGTTGTAGAGGTCCCAGGCCAGGACCCGGCGGTCGTCGCGGAAGCGGCCGATCACCCCCTTCACGTACCCTTCCAGCTCGGCGTGCCGGGCGGTATCGCGCAGCACCTCCAGGCTGGGGCTCTGCACCCACCCCGAGTTGTGCAGCCCCGGCGTCGGCTGGCGCTGGCGGCCGGGCCGCGGGAACGGGTCCCATACGGCGTCGAAGAGCACGAACATGGGACGGATCCGGTGGCGCTCCGCGATGCGGAGGAACTCGTCCACCCGTTCCAGGAAGCCCCGCGGGTCCCGCTCGTACGCCACGTCGTGCAGGAAGACCCGCATGGTGTTCATCCCCAGCCCCTCGGCCCACCCCAGCTCCCGGTCGATCGTCCGCGGATCCCACGTCTCGGCCTGCCACATCTCCAGCTGGTTGATGGCGGTGCTGGGAGCGAAGTTCGCGCCCACCAGCCACCCCGCCTCGCGGGCCCAGGCGGCGGCCCTCTCCTGGGACCACCGGCCGGAGGACTGCTGGCCGGGTGCGGCGGGGCCCGTCAGGGCCAGGAGCAGCGGCACGAGGGAGACGTGGTGGAGGATCGCGGGGAGTGGCATGGCGGTCACGGCTCGTGGAGGCGGAGTTCCCGGGACGGGAGCCGCCTTCAGTGTGCCGTCCCGCGTCGCCCGGCGCAAGCGCGGGGAGGTCCGACGCCGCTCCGGTCGCGGGTCTCGGGGCTCGCGGTCATTCTTCGCCCTTCGCGCCGGCGTCCCCGGCCTTCACCGGCCTGGCGCGGATCGGGAGCCTCACGGTGAACACGCTCCCCTCTCCCGGAGTGCTCTCCACCTCGACCCTCCCCCCCAGGAGCGCCGCCAGCCGCCGGGTGACGCTCAGCCCCAGCCCTGTCCCGGACGCCACCCGGGTGGTGGACTGCCGCACCTGCCAGAAGGGGTCGAAGATCTTCTCCAGGTGCTCGGGAGCGATCCCGATCCCGGTGTCCCGCACCTGGAACATCACCTGGCCGTCCCTGCGCTCCGCGCGGAACTCGATCTCCCCCTCCTCCGTGAACTTCACCGCGTTCCCCAGCAGGTTCACCAGGATCTGCCGCACCTTTCGCGGATCGGTGCGCAGCGTTACCGGCTTCTCCGGTGCCCGGATCGCGAAGCGGAGCCCCTTCCCGGCCGCGAGCGGCTCGATGATGGCCCTCACCTCGCTCACCAGCTCCGCCAGCTCCACCGTCTCCGCCACCAGCGTCTCGCGGCTCGCCTCCAGGCGCGAGAACACCAGGATCTCCTCGATGAGCTGGAGGAGGTGGCGCGCGCTCAGGCCGATGCGCCGCACGTAGCCCATCACCGGCTCCGACACGCGCTCGGGAATCCCCTCCGCCAGGAGGTCGGTGTAGCCGATCATGGCGTTGAGCGGGGTGCGCAGCTCGTGGCTCATGGTGGCCAGGAAGTCCGTCTTGACCCGGTTGGCCTCCGACGACTCCGCGTAGAGCCGGGCGTTGTCCAGCGACAGCGCCGCCCGGCGCGCGAACTCGTGCGCCACCCCCAGGTCTTCCTCGTCGTAGCACCTCCCGGACTCGGCCGAGACCAGGGTGATCGCGCCCAGGGTGCGCCCCCGCGCGGTGAGGGGGACGAACATCGCCGAGCGCATCCCCAGCTCCTCCAGGAGCCGCCGGTGCTCCTCGTCGCGCGCCGCGTCCCGCACCATCTCCGGGGTGATCTCGGAGAGGAGGAGCGGTGAGCCGGTCTTCACCACCTCCAGCACCGGGTGGGGGTGAGCGGGATCCACCGGGTACCGCGCCAGCCGCTGCGCGACCGGCTCCCTGCCGCGGTCGGCGTGCGCGATCTGTACCCGCTGGACGCTCCCTCCCTCGTCCACCGTGAAGATGGTGCACCAGTCGGCCAGCGCCGGGACCGCCAGGTGGGCCAGGTGCCTCAGCGTGGCCTCGTAGTCGGGGGTGGCCGCGGCCAGCATGGTGCTGACCCGGGCGAAGAAGCGCTGCAGCTCCTCCCGCTCCCGCAGCCGCTCCTCCGCCTGCTTGCGCTTGACGAACTGGCCAATGTCGCTCCCGATGGCCGTCATCATCGCCAGCAGCCCCTCGTCCGCCTCGACCACCTGCCGCGCGAAGAACTCCATCACCCCGATGAACTCGCCGCCGATCCGCACCGGGAAGGCGAAGGCCGAGCGCAGCCCGCTCCGCGCGGCCGCCTTCAATCGGGGGAAGTTGGTGTCCTCAGCCAGGTCCCGCACCCAGAGTGGCTCCCCGCTCTGCCAGACGCGCCCGGGGAGTCCCGTGCCGCGCGCCATCTCCGTCGTCAGGGTGCTCGCCTCGAACTCCCCCGCGTCCAGGGCGGGGGCCATCCACCGGTCCGCGACACGCAGGACGTCCGCGCCCTCCTGCACCGACCAGAAGTGGCCGATCTCGTAGCCAAGACCCTCGCACACCGCGGCCAGGAGGCGCGGAGCCGCCTCCCCGACCGTCGTCGATTCCGCCAGCACCCGCGTGATCGCGTACTGCGTGGCCAGCCGCTGCTCGTCGCGCTTCCGCTCGGTGATGTCACGGAGGAAGGCGGTGAAGATCACGTTGCTCCCCCAGCGCGAGGGAGCCACGGTGAGCTCCACGGGGAACTCGCGCCCGTCCCGGCGCAGCGCGGTGATCTCGATCCGGCGGTTGAGGATCGGTCCCTCTCCGGTCGCCAGGAACCTCTCCATCCCCCGGAAGTGCGCCTCGCGGTACTGCGGCGGGATGATCAGCTCGGCCAGGTTGCGCCCGACGGCCTCGCTGGCCGGCCAGCCGAACATCGTCTCCGCGTGGTGGTTCCAGTCGAGGACGATGCTCCCCGCATCCGCGGTGACGAAGGCGTCCAGCGCGGAGTCGATGGCGCCGCGCAGCCGGGCCTCGGCGGCGGCCAGCTCGTCGTTGAGCGCCTCCAGCTCCGCCGCCTGCTCCTCCACCTGCGACGCCTGCTGCCGGAGCTCCTCGATGAGCGCCTCCGCCTCCTCCGGGTGGAGGTGTCCGGGGCCTCCCTGTCTGGTTGCTCGCTCGTTTCCCACGGATACCGGGTGGGGGGTGGCATGGGCCGATACCGCCGGCCGGGGACCGGCCGCGCGCTCGGAGACGCTCCGGTGCTGCAAAGGAGCGGCCAGGTGCACGGAGCGCACCGGGACAGCCGGTTCCTTTCGGCCCGTCCCTTCCGCGCGGGGCGTGCGGCTGATTAGATATAGGGAGCGTCCGGAGCTCCCCGCCCGGTCCCGGAGTCCCCCGCGCAGATCCCGCACGGCCCAGCGATGCAACCGGACCCAGAGACCCCCGAGCCGGCACGGGACGAAGAGAGTGCCTCGCCGGAGGGCCTCGCCCGGGCGCTGCGCCTGGCTACCGGGGCCCCGGACGCCGGACACGCGCTGGAGGGGGTCGTCGCGGAGGCTGTGGCCGCCCTCTCGGCCTCCGGGGGTGCCGTGGTGCGGGGGGACCGGCTGGAGGTGCGGACGGCCGCGGGGTGTACCCCGGGCGACCTGCACCCCGTGCTGGCGCGGGACGGAGCCGTCGCGGCGGCGTACCGGCGGGCCACCGGCGGTGCGGACGCACCGGTGGTGGTGGAGGCGGAGAACGCACCGGGCCGCGACCGCGTGGAGGTTCTCCTGGTCCCGATGCAGCTCCGGTCGGTATCTGTCGGGGTCCTCCTCCTCCTCTTCCGGGACGGGAGGGTCCCGGACCGCGAGGAGCGCGAGGCCGCCCGGGGGTTCGCGGACATCGCCGCGCTGGTCCTGGAGCACGACCAGCTCCACGAGGAGGCCCGGAGCGCCCGACAGGCCCGCGACCACTTCTTCACCGCGCTGAACCACGAGATCCGCACCCCCGCCATGGCGCTGACGCTGTGCGCGGAGTTGCTGCGGATGGCGCCGGAGTCGCTCCCGGCGCGCACGCGGCGCACCCTTGACCAGCTCCAGTCCAACCTGGTCACCATCATGCGGGTGCTGGACGGCGTCCTGGCGCTCGGGGGGCCGCGCGGCACCGACGCCACGGTCGAGGCGGACATGGTCCGGCCGCGCGAGTTCGTCCGCGACCTCCTCCGCAGGATAGAGCCCGCCGCCGACCGGAAGAAGCTGACCATCTCCTACTACGTGCCCCGGGACCTCCCCCCGCTCCAGACCCGCGTCTCCGACCTGTCGCGGATCCTCCTCCACCTCCTGTCCAACGCCGTCAAGTACACCTCCGACGGGGGGATCGAGGTGCGCCTGGCGCGTTCCGTCCGGTCGGTGGGGAAGGACCAGCGCCAGCCGGTGCTGGAGGTGCGCATCCGGGACAGCGGGGTGGGGATCGCGCCCGAGCAGCTCGAGCGGATCATGGAGCCCTTCGCGCAGGTGGAGGAGGGTGCGCGCTCGGACTCCCGCACGCGAGGGGTGGGGCTGGGACTGTCGCTCTCGCGGCGGCTGGCCCGCGGCCTGGGGGGAGAGCTGTACCTGGAGAGCATGCCGGGGAGGGGGACCACCGCCTCGCTGATCCTTCCTTACGGCCACTAGGATCGGCCGGACGCTACGCGCCCCGCCCCGGTCCGATGAAGCTGCGGACGGCTTCGGCGATCTGGGCGGCGGTGAACGGCTTGGGAACGTAGCCGTCGAAGCCCTCCCGAGCGGTGCTTTCGGGGGTCCTCCCGTAGGTGGCGGCGGTGACGGCGATCACGGGGATGTGGGCGGTCTCATGGTCCTCCTTGAGCGCCCTCACCGCCTCCGTCCCCGTCATCCGGGGCATCATGATGTCCATGAGGATCAGGTCCGGACGCTGCTCCCGGGCGACCCGCACCGCCTCCTCCCCGTCCATCGCGTGCAGGACCTCGTAGCCCCGGAGCTGGAGGAACTCGCCGAGCACCGTGTGGAAGAGGGCCTCGTCCTCCGCCAGGAGCACGCGCCCGGCCGGTGTGGACGGGTCTGGAGCCGTCGATTGGGTCATCGTCGCAGCCGGGCTCGGTTCGGGTGCAGCCGGGGGCCAGGAGGAGGCATCGCCGGGAGGCGCAACTTGCACCCTCGTGGCGCCGCGCGCCAGGGTCTGTCTCCCCCGCGTACGGGGAGAGGCGCGCGACCCGTCCCCTTGCGCGATCCGGTGCTCTCCTTATAGCTTGTCGTGAATTAAGTTGGGAGCCGTGACGATGCCGTCGCCTCACCCCTCCCGCCCGCCGGTTCCTGCCTGTGAGCGAGGGCCGTCCTGCCGGCGTTTCCCGCAACCGGTCCACCGTGCCGGAGCCACCCGCTTGTTCGGGGACACGGAGGAGCAAGACGCACGGTAAACCCGCCCGAACCACCGTTCGGGCGGTGAGGCTTCCGGGGTCCGTCCGCACATTTCACGTCGCGTTCGACACAACAGGGCCGCGCCGCCACGGGCAGCGCCCCCCGCGCCGACAGCACGAACGAACCGCATCGATGCTCCCGCAATGAAGCTGAGACTCGGCGTCTCCACCCTGGTCGAGCTCCTCCGTCTCCGGGCGGAGGAGGAACCCGATTTCCGTACCTACACCTTCCTCCTGGACGGCGAGCAGGCGGAGGCGCATGTCACGTACGGAGAGCTGGACCGCCGCGCGCGCGCGGTCGCGGCGCGGCTGCAGGAGATGGGGGCCGCGGGGGAGCGCGCCCTCCTCCTCTACGCTCCCGGGCTGGAGTACATCGTCTCCCTCTTCGGGTGCTTCTACGCCGGCGTCGTCGCCGTTCCCGTCTATCCCCCGCGGCGCAACAAGCCCACCCCCCGCCTGCAGAGCATCATCGCGGATTGCCATCCCTCGGTGGTCCTCACCACCCCCGACATCGTGGCCGCGGCCGACGGGCTGGCCGCGTTGATGCCCGAGCTGGAGGGGATGCGCTGGGTGGCGACGGAGGAGGTCCCGGACGCCGCCGCGGAGGCGTGGACGCAGCCCGACCTCGGCTGGGACAGCGTCGCCTTCCTGCAGTACACCTCCGGGTCCACGGGGAACCCCAAGGGGGTGATGGTCTCGCACGGGAACCTGATCCACAACTTCCACGTGATCGAGACCCTCACCGGCTTCACCCCGGAGGAGCGCTCGGTGATCTGGCTCCCGCCCTACCACGACATGGGGCTGATCGGTGGGATCCTCCAGCCGATGTACACCCGCTACTGGGCGGCGCTGATGGCGCCGGTGGCCTTCGTGCAGCGCCCGGCGCGCTGGCTGGAGGCCATCACCCGCTACCGCGCCACCACCAGCGGCGGGCCGAACTTCGCCTACGACCTGTGCGTCCACGCCATCACCCCCGAGGACCGGGAGCGGCTGGACCTGTCGAGCTGGACGCTCGCCTTCAACGGCGCCGAGCCCGTCCGCAGCGAGACGCTCGACTCCTTCGTCCGGGTCTTCGGCCCGCACGGCTTCCGCCGCGAGACCTTCTACCCCTGCTACGGCCTAGCCGAGGGGACGCTGATGGTGACGGGGAGCGTCCGGCCCGCGCCGCCGGAGCTGCTGGGGGTGGACCCGGACGGTCTCCAGCGGCACCGCGTGGTGGTATCCAGCGGGGAGGGCGGGACCGCGCGCCTGGTGGGGTCCGGGCGGGTGGCCCCGGACGAGGAGGTCCGCATCGTGGACCCGGAGACCTTCCGCGAGTGCCCCGCCGACCGGGTGGGGGAGGTATGGGTGCGGGGGCCGAGCGTCACGCTGGGGTACTGGGGGCGCGAGGAGGAGACGGAGCGCACCTTCGGCGCGCGGATCGCCGGCACCGGCGAGGGTCCCTTCATGCGCACCGGCGACCTGGGGTTCCTGGCGGACGACGAGCTGTATATCACCGGCCGGGTCAAGGACCTGATCATCATCCGCGGGCGCAACCACTACCCGCACGACATCGAGCAGACCTCGGCGCGCTCACACCCGGCTCTCCGCCCGGGCGGGACCGCGGCGTTCGGGATCGAGCACGGCGGGGAGGAGCGGCTGGTGATCGTCCAGGAGGTGGCCCGGCAGTGCACCGGCCCGGACCTGGAGGAGATCGCCGGCGCCGTCCGCGCTGGCGTGGCGCGGGAGCACGAGTTGCAGGTGTACGCCGTCGCCCTGGTGAAGCCTGGGGTGGTCCCCAAGACCTCCAGCGGGAAGATCCAGCGCCTCCTCTGCCGCTCCGAGTTCCTGAAGCAGCGCGTCCCGGTGCTGGGCGTCAGCGTCCTGGACGACGGGCCGGTCGCCTCCAAGGTGGACGGCGCGCCCTCCCTCGGCCGCGAGGCGCTGGAGGCCGCGGAGCCGGCGGAGCGCGCCGGGATGCTGGAGGAGTTCCTCCACGCCCACGCGGCCCGCGTGCTGGGGGTGTCCGCGGCGAGGATCGACCGGGGGCAGCCGCTGGTGGCGCTGGGGCTGGATTCGCTGATGGCCGCCGAGCTGAAGACCGTGGTCGAGACCAGTCTCGGCGTCGCCCTCCCGCTGACCCGCCTGCTGGAGGTGGAGGGGATCCGGGCGCTCGCGGCGGAGGTGCTCGATGAGATGCGCCTCGCCTCCCCCGCCGAGGCCGGGGCGGTGCACGCCGGGCACGCGCGGATGATCGTCGCCCGTCCGGAGGAGCTGCCGCTCTCCTACGCGCAGGAGCGCCTCTGGTTCCTGGACGCCCTGCAGCCCGGGAGCGCGGCGTACAACATCCCCCTGGCGCTGCGGGTCTCCGGCGCGCTGGACGCGGACACCCTCGCCAGGTGCTTCGGGGAGGTCGTCCGCCGGCACGAGGCGCTGCGCACCGTGTTCGGGAGCGTGGAGGGGCGCCCGGTACAGACCGTCCGTCCGGCGGCTCCCTGGACCCTGGAGCTCGACGACGTGAGCGGCCTCCCCGCGGACGAGCGCGAGGCCGCGGCACGGCGGATCGCCGGGACCGAGGCGGCGGCTCCCTTCGACCTCTCCACGGGGCCGCTCCTGCGCACCCGGCTGGTACGGCTCGCCGCGGACGACCACCTCCTGGTGGTGGTGATGCACCACATCGTCGGCGATGGGTGGTCGGCCGGGGTGCTGGTGCGCGAGCTGGGCGCGCTCTATCCCGCCCTCCGCGCTGGGGAGCGCTCGCCGCTCGCCCCCCTCCCCACGCAATACGCCGACTGGGCGATCCACCAGCGCGAGTGGCTGCGCAGCGAGACCGTCGAGCGGCAGCTCGGGTACTGGCGTGCCCGCCTGACCGGCGTCCCCACCCTGGACCTCCCGGCGGACCGCCCGCGCCCGCCGGTGCAGAGCTTCCGCGGTGCGACGCACCGCTTCGAGGTCCCGGCGGAGACGGCCGAGGGGATCCGCTCCCTGGCCCGCGCGGAGGGTGCGACGCTCTTCATGGCGCTCCTCGCCGGCTGGAAGCTCCTCCTCTCCCGCTACTCTGGCCAGCACGACGTCGCCGTGGGGACGCCGGTCTCCAACCGCGACGGCGCCGAGGTGGCGGGGCTGGTGGGGCTGTTCGTGAACACCCTGGTGCTGCGGACGGAGATCGACCCGGCGGCCGGGTTCCGCGAACTGCTGGCGCGGGTGCGCGCCGCGGGGCTGGAGGCGTACGCCCACCAGGAGCTCCCCTTCGAGAAGCTGGTGGAGGAGATCCAGCCCGAGCGCGACCTGAGCCGCAACCCGCTCTTCCAGGTGATGTTCGGGGTGCAGAACACCTCCCTGGAGCCGGTGTCGGCCGACGGGATCACGCTGGTCCCGGCGACGCTGGACAGCGGGACCGCCAAGCTGGACCTGACGCTCTTCGTGTGGGAGCGCGCCGGGGGCGGGCTCTCGGCGACGCTGGAGTACGCCACCGACCTGTTCGACGCCGCCACGGCGGAGCGGATGGCCACGCACTACACGGCGACGCTACGCGCGGTGGCGGCGGACCCGGACGGCCGCGTCGCAGCAGTCGACTTCCTGTCGGCCGCGGAGCGCCAGCAGCTCGTCTCCGGGTGGAACGCCACGGAGGCGGAGCTCCCGGGCGACCGCCCCGTGCACGCGCTGGTCGCGGGGCAGGCGGCGCGCACCCCGGACGCGGTGGCGGTGGCCTGCGGCGCCGGGTCGCTGACCTACGCGGAGCTGGAGGCCCGCTCCAACCGGCTCGCCCGCTGCCTGCGGGTGCGGGGGGTCGGCACGGAGACCCGCGTGGGGCTGTACCTGGAGCGCGGTGTGGAGATGGTGGTGGGGATGCTCGGCGTCCACAGGGCGGGCGGGGCGTACGTCCCGCTGGACCCAGGATACCCGCGCGAGCGGCTGGAGTACATGCTCCGCGACTCGGGCGCCACCGTCCTCCTTACGCAGTCGAGCCTCGCCGGAAACCTCCCGGCGGAGGGGATCGCGACCGTCCGGGTGGACGCCGACCGGGACGCCATCGCCCGGGAGAGCGCGGAGGCGCTCGACCTCCCCGTCTCCCCGGACGGGCTGGCATACCTGATCTACACCTCCGGTTCCACCGGACGGCCGAAGGGGGTGATGAACACCCACCGCGCCCTGGTGAACCTGCTGGAGTCGATGCGGCGCGAGGTGGGGACGGGTCCGGACGACGTGCTCCTGGCCGTCACCCCGCTCTCCTTCGACATCGCCGCACTGGAGGTCTTCCTCCCGCTGGTGTCCGGCTCGCGCCTGGTGGTCGCCACGCGGGAGACAGTGTCGGACGGGGCGAAGCTCCTGGGCGAGATGGCGGCCACGGGTGTCACCGTGATGCAGGCCACCCCCGCCACCTGGTACCTCCTCCTGGGCGCGGGGTGGGAGGGCGACGGGCGGCTGAAGATCCTCTGCGGCGGCGAGGCTCTCCCCCCCGAGCTGGCCGGGGAGCTGCTCCGGCGCGGCTCGGCGGCGTGGAACGTGTACGGGCCCACGGAGACCACCATCTGGTCCACCGCCGAGCGGCTCCGCGCCGCCGGGACCCCGGTCTCCGTGGGGCGTCCGCTGGCGAACACCCGCGTCTACGTCCTGGACGGGGAGCTGAACCCGGTCCCGGTCGGCGTTCCGGGCACCCTCCACATCGGCGGGGCCGGTCTTGCCCGCGGCTACCACGGCCGCGCGGACCTCACGGCGGAGCGCTTCCTCCCGGACCCGTTCGCGCCGGAGGCCGGGGCGCGGGTCTACGACACCGGCGACCTGGCCCGCTTCCGGGCAGACGGGCGGATCGAGGTTCTCGGCCGGGCGGACCAGCAGGTGAAGGTTCGGGGCTTCCGGATCGAGCTGGGGGAGATCGAGGCGGCGCTCGAAGCGCATCCTGCCCTGGCGCGCGTGGCGGTCGCCGCAACCTCGGCCGGGGTGGGGGAGAAGCGCCTGGTGGCGTACCTGGTCCCCGCCAACGGAAGCGCCCCGCCCGCGGCCGGCCTGCGTGCCTGGCTGCGCGAGCGGCTCCCCGAGTACATGGTCCCCTCGCTCTTCGTCACCCTGGACACACTCCCGCTGACCCCCAACGGCAAGGTGGACCGCAGGGCGCTCCCCGCTCCCACCCCCGATCCGGGGGAGACGGCAGGGTACGTGGCGCCGCGCACGCCGACGGAGGAGGTTCTGGCGGGGGTGTGGGCCGAGACCCTCGGCGTGGAGCGGGTAGGGGTCCACGACAACTTCTTCGACCTGGGCGGGCACTCGCTCCTGGGGGCGCAGCTCATCGCCCGGACGCGCGACGCGACCGGCGCGGAGCTCCCCCTCCGCACCCTCTTCGACGCGGCCACCGTGGCCCGCTTCGCGGAGCGCGTGGACGAGGCGCTGCGCGGCGCGCGGGGGACGGTGCGTCCGCCGCTGCTCCCCGTCGCCCGCGGCGGGGAGCTCCCGCTCTCCTTCGCGCAGGAGCGGCTCTGGTTCCTTGACCGCCTCCGCCCCGGGAGCGCGGCGTACACCATGCCCGCGGCGCTCCGCTTCACCGGCCCGCTGGACACCGGCGCGCTGCGCCGCGCCCTGGATCGCATCGTCGAGCGGCACGAGGCGCTCCGCTCCCGCTTCGTGAGGGTGCGCGGTCGACCGGTGCAGGTGGTGGACGAGCCACGCCCGCTGGAGTGGACCCTGGCCGACGTGTCGCACCTGGCCGGGGAGGAGAAGGAGGCGGAGCTGCGCCGGCTGGCTCTGGAGGAGGCCGCCCGTCCCTTCGACCTGGAGACGGGGCCGCTGATCCGCGCGGGGCTGGTGCGCGGGGGCGACGAGGACCACCTCCTCCTCCTGTCCATCCATCACATCGCCTGCGACGCGTGGTCGATGGGAGTGCTCGCCCGGGAGATGATCGCGCTGTACGAGGCCTTCTCCGGGGAGCGCGAGGCCGACCTCCCCGCGCTCCCGGTGCAGTACGTCGACTTCGCCGCCTGGCAGCGGGAGTACCTGGCCGGTCCGGCGCTGGAGGCGCAGCTCGACTACTGGCGCGGCCGCCTGGCCGGACTGGGCGCCGACACCGAGATCCCGACCGACCGTCCCCGCCCGGAGACGCAGACCTTCACCGGCGCGGTGCTCTCCACCGCGCTCGGGGCCGACACCTCGGCGCGGGTCCGGGCGCTGGCGCGCGCGGAGCAGCTCACCCCCTACATGGTCCTCCTGGCCGCCTTCCAGGCCGCCCTACGCCACCACGTCCGCAGCGACCGGGTGGTGGTGGGGACCGACGTCGCCAGCCGCGCCGGCGAGGTGGCGGGGCTGATCGGCCTCTTCGTCAACCAGCTCGTCCTCGCCACCGACCTGTCGGGGGATCCCGTCTTCCGGGAGGTCCTCCACCGCGTCCGCGAGACCACGCTGGGGGCGTACGCCCATCAGGACGTTCCCTTCAACCTCCTGGTGGAGGCGGTGAACCCGGTCCGCGACCTGAGCCGGAACCCGCTCTTCCAGGTGATGTTCGTGTTCGACAACACCCCGCTCCCGGAGCTGCGCTTCGCGGGGGTGGAGATGCGGGTGATGGACCTCCAGCTCGCGGGAGCACCCTTCGACCTCTCGGTGCTGGTCTCGGAGGAGCACGGCGAGTTCCGCTGCGTCTGGCGCTACAACCCGGAGCTGTTCAACGCCGTCACCGTCCAGCGCGTCGCGGAGAGCTTCGCGACCATGGCGCGGGCGGCCACTGCCAGCCCCGACGCCCCGCTCGCCGCGCTCCTCGACATCGTGACGGACACGGAGCAGGCGCGGCGGGCCGCCGATCTGGACCGGCTCAAGGAGGCCCGCTCGCTCAGGTTCAGCAGGATCGGTGCGGCGCGGCGGAACGCCCCGGAGGAGTCCGGCGAGCCCGAGCCCGTCGCGTAGCCAGAGGTGCGGCAGGACCCACGCTTTCCAGCCATTAGGCAAGGAGTCTGACGATGCAGAAGCCGGCCCTTCCGGGGAAGAAGCTCCCCTTCACGCGCTCCCGTGAGGGTGGGATCGCCACCGAGTCGCTGGTGAGGATGGAGCCCCTCGGCCCCGGCGAGACGCTCCCGCTGGTGATCCGCCCGGCCGTGGACGGGGTGGACCTGATCGAGTGGGCGCAAGGGCACCGCGACGAGATCGAGAGCCTGGTGCTCAAGCACGGCGGGCTCCTCTTCCGCGGCTTCGGGCTGAACGGCTCGGAGGACCTGAACCGCTTCGTCTCGGCGGTCTCGGCGGGGCCGCTGGAGTACCAGGAGCGCTCCTCGCCGCGGACCCACGTCGCCAACCGGGTCTACACCTCCACTGAGCACCCGGCCGACCAGGAGATCTTCCTCCACAACGAGCAGTCGTACAACCTCACCTTCCCGCTGCGGATCCTCTTCCACTGCGTCGTCGCGGCCGAGGAAGGGGGTGCCACGCCGATCGCCGATGTGCGCCGGGTCTACGAGCGGATCGACCCGGAGATCCGGCGGCGCTTCGAGGAGAAGGGATACATGTACGTCCGCAACTTCGGCGACGGCTTCGGGCTCTCGTGGCAGGAGGCCTTCCAGACGGACGACCCGGAGCAGGTGGAGGCGTACGGCCGGCAGAACCGGATCGAGATCGAGTGGAAGGACGGCGGCCGTCTCCGCACCCGCCAGGTGCGCCGCATGGTGGCGAAGCACCCGCGCTCGGGCGACACCGCCTGGTTCAACCACGCGACCTTCTTCCACCGCACCACGCTCGATCCCTCGGTCCGCGCCGCGTTCGAGGCGGCCTTCCACCGGGAGGAGGACTTCCCCAACAACACGCTCTACGGCGACGGGACTCCGATCGAGCCTGAAGTGATGGACCGGCTGCGGGCCGTCTACCGCGAGTGCACGGTCTCCTTCCCCTGGCAGGCGGGCGACCTCCTGATGCTGGACAACATGCTGACCGCCCACGCCCGGGAGCCGTTCAAGGGGCCGCGGAAGATCCTGACCGCCATGGCGGACCCCTTCCACTGGGACAACGTGGAGTAGAGCCGCTCCCCCCCACCCCTGGCCCCTCCCCCACAAGGGGGGAGGGGAAAACGGCAGGTGGTCGTCCCCTCT
>DATAAL010000028.1:0-6293 GCA_036260145.1 Longimicrobiaceae bacterium
GGGCGGCGCCTCCTTCGCGCTCGCGGATGTCCCCTCCCTCCGCCCCGAGCCGCCCGCGCCCCCGCGGGAGCGCGGACCCCGCCTGCTGGGCGTCCCGGTGGTGCGCCCCGCGCCGACCGGCGCCGCCGCGCCGGACAGCCCGGCGGCGCCCGCCCCGCCTCCCGGCACCCCCCCCACTCCGCCCGAACGAACCACGATTCCGTCCTGAGGGGCCGCCGGAGCTTCACGACGCCGCTCCCACCCCGGGCGGGACGGGGAGGCGAGACTCCTCAGGGCCCCCGGTGGATGGTCCCCCCCCTCATCACCAGCCGCACCCGGCGCACCGTGGAGATGTCGCGCGTGGGATCCCCCTCCACCGCCACCAGGTCGGCCAGCAGCCCCGGGCGGATGCTCCCCAGCCGGTCGTCCAGGTGGAAGACCCGCGCGTTCACCGAGGTAGCCGCCAGCAGCACCCGCGCCGGGCTCATCCCGTATTCCACCATCAGCTCCATCTCCCGCGCGTTCTCCCCGTGGGGGAAGACCCCGGAGTCGCCCCCCATGCAGAGGATCACCCCGGCGTCCAGCGCCGCCCGGAAGCTGGCCTTCTTCTCCCGCACCTGCACCGGGTCCGGGTCCACCCCCTTGCGCCACCCGGCGTAGGTGCGGGTGGCCTCGGTGGCGGCCAGGGTGGGGCAGAGGGCGACGCCCCGCTCCCGCATCAGCCGGAAGACCTCGGGGGTGCCGGCGTTGCCGTGCTCGATGGTCTCCACCCCGGCCTCCACGGCGCGGCGCATTCCCTCCGGGGTGCTGGCGTGGGCCACCACCGGGCGCCCCGCGCTGCGCGACACCTCCACCACGGTGCGGAGCTCCTCCGCGGTGAAGGTGGGGCGGGAGGGCTCGCCCGGGCCCCAGCGGTAGTCGGCGTACACCTTGACCCAGTCCGCCCCCTTGCCGATCTGGGTGCGCGTGGCGCGGATCAGCGCGTCGTGCCCGTCCGCCTCCTCCGCCCCCTGGGGGACGTCCCACTCCGCCGCCAGCCCCTTGGGCCCGTAGCTCCCGCTCGCCACCAGGGCGCGGGTGGACACCAGCATCCGCGGCCCGGGGATGATCCCCTGCTCGATCGCCTGCTTGATCCCCACGTCGGCGTACCCCACCCCCTCCGTCCCCAGGTCGCGCGTGGTGGTGAACCCGGCCAGCAAGGTGGCGCGCGCGTGCGCGGTCGCCCGGGCCACGCGGAGCGCCCAGGACTCCCGGAGCACCTGGTCGTCCCAGGAGGTCTCGTCGTACGGATGGAGGAGGAGGTGCGAGTGCCCCTCGATCATCCCCGGGAGGAGGGTGGTCCCGGGGAGGTCCACCACCCGCGCCCCCGGCGGGGTACCCACCCGCTCCGCCGGCCCCACCGCCTCGATCCGCTCTCCGTTCACCAGCACCGTCCACCCCTCGTGGGCACGTTCGCTGGTGGCGTCGAAGACGCGCGCCGGGCGGAGGAGGATCCGCTGCGGCGTCTGGGTGTGCGCCGGGGCCACGGCCAGGGTGAGAAGGAGCGCGAGAAGAGTCCGCATGGTGCCCGTGGGGTGAGGGGACCGGGAGGCGAGTAGTGTGCGCGCGGGGGGCGGGGGGCGCAAGGTGGAAGGGCACCCGACTTGCTGGGACCCCAGCCGCCGGTACACCCGTTTACCCCTTCATCGGAGAAGCTGCGTGGAGATCAAGGTACTGCCCGGGAGGCACTCGCCGCTCGGGACCACCTGGGACGGCCAGGGCGTCAACTTCGCCCTCTTCTCGGAGAACGCCACGGGTGTGGAGCTGTGCCTGTTCGACGTGGACGACCCTGCCCGGGAGACGGCCCGTGTCCGGCTCCGCGAGGTCACCGCGCACGTCTGGCACGGCTACATCCCCGGGCTGAAGCCGGGCCAGCTCTACGGGTACCGGGTGGATGGACCGTACGAGCCGGAGCGGGGGCTGCGCTTCAACGCAACCAAGCTTCTCCTGGACCCGTACGCCCGCGCCGTAGCCGGGAAGGTGGAGTGGGAGCCGGAGATCTTCGGCTATCCCCTCAGTGGCGAGGACCTGGCGAGGGACGAGCGGGACAGCGCCGCGGCGATGCCCAAGGGCGTGGTGGTGGACGACACCTTCGACTGGGAGGGGGACCGGCCCCTGCGCACCCCCTGGCGCCGCACGGTGATCTACGAGGCGCACGTCAAGGGGCTCACCATGCTGCACCCCGAGGTCCCGAAGGAGCTGCGGGGCACCTACGCCGGCGTGGCCCACCCCGCCGTCGTCGAGCACCTGAAGTCCATCGGCGTCACCGCGCTGGAGCTCCTCCCGGTGCACGACTTCGTGGACGACGGCTACCTGCTGGACAAGGGACTCCGCAACTACTGGGGCTACAACACCCTGAACTTCTTCTCGCCCGACGCGCGCTACTCCGGGAGCGGCGACCAAGGCGGGCAGATCCACGAGTTCAGGGAGATGGTGAAGGCGCTGCACCGGGCGGGAATCGAGGTGATCCTGGACGTGGTGTACAACCACACTGCCGAGGGGAACCATCTGGGGCCCACCCTCTCCTTCAAGGGGATCGACAACCCAGTCTACTACCGCCTGTTGGAGAACGACCCCCGCTACTACATGGACTACACCGGGACGGGGAACTCCCTCAACGCCCGGCACCCGCAGGTGATCAAGCTGATCAACGACTCGCTGCGCTACTGGGTGCAGGAGATGCACGTGGACGGCTTCCGCTTCGACCTGGCCTCCACCCTGGCCCGGGAGGAGCACGGGGTGGACCGCCTCTCCTCCTTCTTCGACGTCATCCACCAGGACCCGGTCCTCTCCGAGGTCAAGCTGATCGCCGAGCCGTGGGACATCGGCGAGGGGGGGTACCAGGTGGGGAACTTCCCCGTGCTCTGGACCGAGGGGAACGGGAAGTACCGTGACACGGTGCGTGCCTTCTGGCGGAGCGAACCGGGCACGGTGTCGGAGCTGGCGTACCGGCTCACCGGCTCCAGCGACCTGTACGGCGACGACGGGCGCAAGGCGCACGCGAGCATCAACTTCGTCACCGCGCACGACGGGTTCACCCTGAACGACCTGGTCTCGTACAACCACAAGCACAACGAGGCCAACGGGGAGAACAACCGCGACGGGGACGACCACAACCTGAGCTACAACTTCGGGGTGGAGGGCCCCACCGACGACCTGGAGATCCGGCGCCAGCGCGCGAAGCAGAAGCGCAACTTCATCGCCACCCTCCTCCTCTCGCAGGGGGCGCCGATGATCTGCGGGGGGGACGAGATGGGGCGCACCCAGCGAGGGAACAACAACGCCTACTGCCAGGACAACGAGATCTCCTGGCTGGACTGGGACCTCGACGAGGAGGACGCCGACCTGCTGGAGTTCACCCGCCGCGTGGCGCGGATACGGCGTGAGCACCCCATCTTCCGGCGCCGCCACTTCTTCCAGGGGCGGCACATCCGCGGCTCGGAGCTGGAGGACATCACCTGGCTGCGCCCGGACGCCGAGGAGATGGACGACGACGAATGGAGCACCCCGCTCGTCCGCGCCTTCGGAATGCTGATGGCGGGGGACGCCCTGCTGGAGTGGGACGACCAGGGGGAGCGCGTCTACGACGACACCTTCCTCCTGCTCTTCAACGGCGCGCCGGAGACAGTCTCCTTCACCCTCCCCGGGACCCCCCGGCCTACCCGGTGGGAGGTGGTGGTGGAGACCGCCCGGCCGGCCTCGGAGCAGGACGGGCGGGTGCTCGATCCGGGGGACCAGGTGGAGATGACCGGCCGCTCGATGATGGTGCTGCGGCGGGGGGAGGCGGACGGCTGACCGGCACGGCGGGAGGGCGGCGCGGGCGGCCCTCACGCGCCCGCGGGTCCTGGCGGTTTGGGCTCCGGGGAGGGGAGGAAGCGCCGGATCTCCTCGATCACCTCGCGCGGGGTGACAGGCTTGGCGAGATACCCGTCGCAACCCACCTCGCGGGCGCGCTCGCGGTCCTGGGCCAGAGCGTGCGCCGTGAGGGCGATCACGGGGATGTGGGCGGTCGCAGGATCGGATTTGAGGATTCCCGTGGCTGTCCACCCGTCCATCCGGGGAATGGAGACATCCATCAGGATCAGGTCGGGGCCGTTCTCCCGGGCCCGCTGGACCGCCTCCTCGCCGTCCACCGCCTCGACGACCGCGTACCCGACGTGCTCCAGGAAGGTCCGGTAGATCGTCCGGTTGTCCTCGTTGTCCTCCACCAGGAGGATCGTCTGGCTCATCCGTTACCCCGCGTAGAACAGGTATCGTGCCCGCGCGCCGGATCCATCGCCGGACGGGCGAGGAGAAATCCCGCGCGGGGAGTGCCGCAAACCTCGTGCGCGCCGCGCCGCGGGGCAGGCCGCTCAGGCGTGCCGGGGGAGGAGGAGGGTGAAGACCGACCCCACCCCGGCCTCGCTCTCCGCCACCAGGTCCCCGCCCATCCCGCGCGCCAGATCCCGGCTGATCGCCAGCCCCAGCCCCACCCCCTCGCTGGGATTGTTCAGCGCCCGCCCCACCTGCACGAAGGGCTCGAAGATTCCCGGGAGCTTCTCCGGCGGGATCCCCACCCCGCTGTCCCGCACCCGGATGGCGACGTGCTCCCCCTCCTCCTCCGCCTCCACGCAGATCCGTCCGCCGGACCCGGTGAACTTCACCGCGTTGGAGAGGAGGTTGAGCAGGATCTGCTGCAGCCGCTCCCGGTCCACCCAGGCAGACAGCTCGGGAGTGGGGGGGGAGACCTCCAGGGTGAGCCCCCGGGCGCTCACCTGCGGGAGGACCAGCGCCTCCGCAGCAGCGAGTGCCTCCGCCACCCGGACCTCGGACAGGTCGTACGAGACCGCTCCCGCCTCCACGCGGGCGTAGTTGAGCACCTCGTTGATCAGGCCAAGCAGGTGCCGCTGGCTCTGCTGGATGCGGCGGAGGTCCTCTCGCTGCATCTCGGTCACCGGGCCCCGGATCCCCAGCTCGATCAGCTCCGCGTAGCCGCCGATTGCGTTCAGCGGGGTGCGCAGCTCGTGGCTCATCACCGCCAGGAAGTCCGACTTGGCGCGGCTCGCGGCCTCCGCCTCCTCCTTGGCGCGGCGTAGCGCCTCCTCGGTGAGCTTCCGCTCGGTGATGTCCTGCCCGCTCCCCAGCATCCGTACGGGACGGCCCTCCTCGTCCGTGACCACCCGGCCCCGCCCGTGGAGGTACCTCACGCTGCCATCCGACTGGACGATCCGGTGGTCGAAGGCGAAGGGACGGTGGTCCTGCAGCGCCCGCTCCACGGCCTGGCGGACGAACTCCCGGTCCTCCAGGTGGACCTGGGCCAGGAAGCCCTCGAAGGTGAGGCCCCCCTCGGCCGGATCGAGCCCGAAGAGCCGGTACAGCTCCTCCGACCAGGTGATCCCGCCCTCCGGGATGTCCCACACCCAGCTCCCGATGTGGGCGATCCGCTCCGTCTCGTGCAGCAGCTCCGCGTTCCGCTGCCGCTCCGCCTCGGCGCGCCTCCGTTCGGTGACGTCCACGTTCACCCCCACCATGCGGAGCGGGGTGCCGTCGTCCGCGTAGAGGAGCGACGCGCTCCCCTCGATCCAGCGTACCTCCCCGTCCGGGCGGCGGATCCGGAAGGCGAAGTCCATCTCGCGCTCCCCCTGGGCCATGGCCTCTCCTGCGGCCTCCCGCATCCGGGCGAGGTCGTCCGGAAGCACCCGGCGCTCCCACCCCTCGATGGTCCCCTCGAAGGTACCGGGCTCCAGCCCGAAGAGCTGCTCCTCGTCCTCCGTCCAGGCTACGCGCCCGCTGGGGATGTGCCAGTCAAAGGTCCCGATGCGGGCCGCCCGCTGCGCCAGCCGCAGCCGCTCCTCCTGCTCGCGCAGCGCCTCCTCCCGCTCCTTCAACTCGGTGAGATCGAAGTGGGTGAGAACCACGTGGGTCAGGCAGCCGCCGGAGTCCCGCACCGGGTAGAAGTACCCCTGGGTCCACACGGAACGGCCAGTGCCGGAGAGGGAGACGTTCGAGATGTCGTACCGGACGGGGGGAGTCACCACCTCCTCCCCCGCGAAGGCGCGCCGGATGACGGGGAGGACGCCCTGCCGCTCCAGCTCGGCGTCGGCGAGTATGGTGTAGCCTGGGGGAACGGTCTCCAGGGAGACGCCCCAGAGCCTCTCGAAGGCGGGGTTGACCGCCAGCGGGTGCCCTTCGGGGTCGTAGATGACCGTACTGAACGGGGACTGGTAGAAGAGCGCCCGGGGGAGGGCCTCGCCGATCACCACATCCCCGTGGGGAGGGGTCCGGCCTTCGGCCCG
>DATAAL010000029.1:0-2656 GCA_036260145.1 Longimicrobiaceae bacterium
GGCTCCTCGCCCCCGCGGAAGAGACCTGGGGCTGTTTCCGGGGCTCTGGAGCGGCCCCTACGACATACCCACCCCTGCCAGCTCTTCCACCTACGACTGGTTCCGGAAGTTCGGATTGGTCCGCCGCTCCTCGTCGCTCACCGGGATGCACTGCGCCCGCGTCCCCCACACCGCGAGCCGTGGGTCCCCCGGCTCCTGCATGAACTGCCGCAGCCCCTCGGCGTACCAGCGCCGCAGGTCCCCGAAGCGCCGGGCCTCCAGCCAGAGCACCGCCCCCCGCTCCTTCTGCAGCGTCCGCCAGGCGGCGTCCGTGTTCGCCGGAGCCGGGAGCGCGGCCAGCCCGTACGCCGCCCGCTGCTGGTTGATGAGCGCCGTTGCCCCCGCGATGTCGCTGGCCCGCAGCGCCGCCTCCGCGCGGAGCATCAGCATCTCCGTCCCCTTGGTGAGCGGGATGTCCGAGTCCAGCGACTGGTACTTCCTCTGCTGGAAGAAGGGCGTGCGCCCGTCCTGTCCGCGCTGCGGCTGCCCGTTGGCCTGCTTCACCGTGTCCCAGGGCACCCGCGGGTCCCGGAAGACCCGGGCCCACTGGGTGCTGAACACCGTGTACTCCCGCCGGCTGTACGTCTCGAACACCAGGTCGTTGTTCTCGCGCGAGGTGTTCAGCGAGTACAGCGCGTTGTAGGTGAAGGAGGTGGGGACCAGCGCGGCGTCCTGCACCGCCTCGGACCACTTCCCCTGGTACGCCCTCACCGAGGCCCGCCCGCCGAGCGCGGCGTTGCGGAGGGTGGTGTTGTTGATCGCCGTGGCGATGCGCAGTGCCTCCGAGAAGTGGCCCTCGGCGCGCTTGAAGTGCTCCTTGTGGTCCTGCCCGGGGCCACGGTCGAACACCGCGGTGCACACGTTCTCCCCCAGGAGCCGGTTGGAGAAGCCGGCGTACAGGTAGGCGCGGGCGGCGAGCGGTGAGCGGTCGAACTCCGCCCCCATCACCTCCTTCATGCGCCGGATCCCGTCCTCCGCCACCCAGCGGGCACGGTGCATGTCGCCCCAGTCGCCGTCCACGTCCTCCGGCCGGACGACGCCGCGGTTGTAGAGCCCCTCCGCGGTGTAGCTCCCTCCGTGGTACAGGTCGTCGGAGAGGATGGAGAGCGTCTGGATCACCTCGCTCAGGGCGAAGGCCAGATCCGCCGACATCCCGTTCACCAGCGACGGCATGGCGCCGATCGTGTTCAGCTCCTCGTCCGGGATCGGCCCCGGGTTGCTCACCTCGAACAGCCCGTCGCACGCGGGGAGGACCAGCGCGCCGGCGAGCAGGGCGGCCGAAAGGGAGATCTTTTGGGTCAGCATGATGTGGTTGCTCCTCGGCTCGCGTTCAGAAGCTCACCCGCAGCGACGCCTGCAGCGTGCGGAACGACGGGAGCTGGTAGTACTCGCGCCGGCCGAACGGGTCGTCCCGGCGATCGGTGGATTCCGGGTCCAGACCGTCGTAGTCGGTGCGGGTGAGCAGGTTGCGTCCGGAGAGGGTGAAGCTGGCGGAGCGCCCGCCCGGGATCCACTGCTGCGGAAGGTCGTAGGTGACCGACACGTTGCGCAGCTTGAAGAAGTCCGAGGGCTGCGTCCAGAAGTCCGCGTCCTGCTTGGTCCGGTCGATCGCGCACTTGGCCCGCTCCAGCGCGGTCACGTCGTTGAGGGCGCTGGCGTCCCCCGCGGCGGCCCGGCGCAGCTTGGCCTGGGTCTCCATGCACAGCTTCCACACCCCGCGCAGGGCGTTCTGGTAGCCGATCCAGTTGGCGAGATAGCCGCCCCGCTGGAACTCGCCCAGCGCGTCGAAGGTCAGGTTCCCGAAGAGGACCAGGTTGGTCCCCACCCCGATGATCCGGTTGGGGAAGGAGGGCCCGATGAACGCCCCCTCCTCGATCACCGGCTCCGCGATCTCGTCCGGGTTGGTGATCTTCCGCCCGAAGAAGGAGGGGAGGGGGTACCCCTCGATGGCGTAGTTGCGGTTACCGATCAGCACCTCCTGCCCTCCCAGGTCCTCCACCTCGCTCTCCATCCCGGAGTAGTTGAGGCGCGCCCGCCAGTCCACCGCGGAGGTACGGACCAGCCCGGCGTTGACGCTCACCTCCACCCCGCGGTTGCGGATCTGCCCGATGTTCTCCAGTTGCGTGTCCAGGAACCCCTGCGAGGGGGCGTAGGTCACCGGGACCAGCGCCTTGTCGGTCACGGTGTTGAAGTAGGTCACGTCCAGCGTGAGGCGCCCGTCGAACATGGAGCTCTCGAAGCCGGTCTCGAACTCGCGGGTCCGCTCCGGGCCCAGGTCCGGGTTCCCGACCTGGTCGGGGGTCACGGCGGGCTGCCCCTCCTCGCCGGCGACCGGGCGCCAGGTCCGCACCGCGTCGAAAGCCCCGGGCGCCTTCCCCGACTCGCCCAGCGCCGCCCGCAGCTTGAAGGTCTCCCACCAGGTGGTGGGCCAGAAGGCGTGGTCCGAGACCACGTAGGCCGCGCTCGCCTTGGGATAGCGCTGCAGCCCCAGGTTCTCGCCGAAGGCGCTGTTCCCGTCTACCCGCAGCCCCAGGGTCAGGAAGAGGCGGTCGTTCCAGTTGAGCGCCTCCTGGAAGAAGACGCCGGCGTTGATCACCCGCTCGCGGTCGTCGTTGAG
>DATAAL010000030.1:0-1597 GCA_036260145.1 Longimicrobiaceae bacterium
CGCCACGTCGTGATCCTCGCCCTCGCCTCGCTCACCCTGGTGGGGTGCAAGAAGCGCCGCCCCGCCGACGGCCCCGTCAACGACCCGTCCGCGACGGACTCCATCGCCGCGCAGGCGCGCGCCGACTCCATGGCCCGGGAGGAGCGGCTCCGCCGGCAGCGCGAGCAGGCGCGGGCGGACTCCCTCGCCGTGGTGGAGCGCGAGCGGTCGCGCGTGCGCGAGGCGCTCTCGGAGATGATCTTCTTCGAGTACGACAGCTACGACCTGAACGAGGAGGCGCAGGAGCGGCTCCGCGGCAAGGCGGAGCTGCTGCGCGCCCACCCCTCGGTGACCCTGCGCATCGAGGGGCACGCCGACCAGCGCGGCTCCACCGAGTACAACCTGGCGCTGGGGCAGCGGCGGGCCGAGGCGGTGCGGATCTTCTTGGAGGGGTACGGGATCGACGGCTCGCGCTTCGCCACCCTGAGCTACGGCAAGGAGCGGCCGCTGGTGGAGGGGGACGACGAGGGAGCCTACGCCCGGAACCGGCGTGCGGAGTTCGTGGTCACCGGGGGCGAAGTGGCCCCGCGCGGCCGATGAGCGCCCGGCGGCTGGCGGCGCTCCTCCTGCTCCCGCTTCTGGGGGGCTGCGCCACCAAGCGCGACCTGCGGGACCTGCGCACCGAGATCCAGGTGATGCGGGAGGCGCAGGACAGCGCGCTGCGGGAGATCCAGCGGCAGAACCGGGAGATGCTGGACTCCCTGGCCTCGCAGGAGCTGCGCACCCGGGGCGACCTGGCGAACCGGCTGCTGCAGATCGAGCGGCAGGTGGTGCAGGTGCAGGAGCTGACGGGACAGGGGCAGCAGCGGCTGAACGAGCTGCGCGAGCAGCTCAACGCCCGCCAGCAGGAGCTGGCGCGGCAGGCCGAGGCGCAGGCCGCCACGAACCCGGACACTGCGGGTGGTGCGTCGTCCGACAACCCCGGCGCCGACGAGCTGTTCAACACCTCGATGGCGAGCATGAGGCGGAGGTCCTTCCAGACGGCGCGCGCGGGGTTCCAGGAGTTCCTGCGCCTGTACCCCCGGCACCGGCTGGCTCCGGACGCGCTCTTCTACGTGGCGGAGACGTACAACGAGACCGGCGACGACGAGCAGGCGCTGCAGGCGTATGCTCGGGTGGTGCAGCTCCACCCGACCTCGCCCCGAGCGCCGACCGCGCTGTACCGCGCGGGGCTGATCGAGGTGGAGCGGGGAAACCGGACGCAGGCGCGGGCGCTGTTCGACCGTGTGGTACGGTCGTACGCCCAGAGCCCCGAAGCGGTGCTGGCCCGGGACCAGATCCGGAGGCTGAGCCGGTAAGGTCGGGGTCTGTGGGGCGGTTGCGATGCGGACCGCTCCAGAGCCCGCAAACTGCGCGGTCTCTTCCGCGGGCCGCGCGAGCCCCGGAAACTGCCCCGGGTCTCCCGCGGCACGGAGGGAGCCTCACGGAATCACTGTGAGTCTCCCTCCGTACATTTCGGGGGAACGGCACCCCTCACCCGGCGCTCCGCGCCACCCTCTCCCACAAGGGGAGAGGGTTGATGCTGTTGTCGTGCTTCCCCTCGCGGGAGAGAGGGCGG
>DATAAL010000031.1:0-4165 GCA_036260145.1 Longimicrobiaceae bacterium
CGGTGGACGGAGTCCACCGGAGGGCCTTCGTTGCCCCGTGGAGACTCAGCGCCCCGGCCGCCGGCAGGCGCGCGGAAGGCGGCGGGAGCCTCGCTCGGTCGCGTCCCGGAACCCGAAGCGCTCCCGGACCAGGCGCTCCACCTTCGCCCGGACCACTTCGACCGGTTCCGGCAGATACCCGCCCGACACCCGGACGGGTGATTCCCCCCGGAAGTAGAGCTCGATCGTCGGTCGTGGCGTATGCAGACGCACCCCGTAGCGCTGCGCGAGGGTGTCCTCGCGGAGCGAGTCGAGCGCGCCGAGGAGCTCGGTCCAGGCCGCGGGCGGGAGCGCGGCCTCGCACCGGCCCGGGGGAAAGGCGTCGGCCTGTCCGTGGTAGCGGAGCAGCCCCCGCCGGAGTACGGCCCGGAAGGTGGGGCAAGACTCCTCGCCGCAGTATTCCATCGTCACCGCGAGCGAGTCCAGCGTGGAGCGGTCCCGGGGGACCGGCTGTGCCCTCCCGGTCTCCCCGAACATCGCGGCACGCACGTATGCCTGGAAGTCGCAGGGCGGCCCCACCCACACCAGCGCCATCTCCGGGAGCGAGGTCACGGTATCGTTCCTCTCCCGCAGGAGCGGCAGCCCCCGGTACAGGCCCGCCAGCCGGACCTCCCCGGGCGTCCACGTCCGCCTCAGGCCGAAGCGCTCGTAGGGGACCGCGCGCGGCGTGATCCGGTCCGGGAGCGAGTCGCGGCGGAGCGGCCACGACAGCCGCGCGCCGTCCGCGGTCGTGACCCGGAGGGTGTCCCCGCCCCGGCCCGTGACGGAGAGCCCCGGGATCCGGCCGACGCAGGTCCCTTCCTGCGCCGCGAGGGGACCGGCGAGGGCCAGCAGGAGCGGGGCAAGGAGCAGGTGTCGGAGCATCCTGAATCTCGAGTCGGCTCAGGGATCGGTGACTTCCCGGCGCAGCATGGCGTCCACGCGCTCTCCGAGCCGCGGGTCGGCGGGACGGCGGGCCAGGTAGAACTCCTCGTAGTACGCCTTCAGGAACCCCGCCGTCGGCGCGGCGATCAGCACCCCCACCAGCCCGAACGCCACCGCCATCGCCATGGTGACGAAGAGCAGGAAGACGGGGTGGATGTCCATGCTGCTCCCCTGCACCCGCGGGGCGATCACCGTCCCCAGGATCTCGCTCCACACCCAGAAGTAGAGGGCGATCCAGGCCGCCTTCGCGGGGGAGATGGAGAGGGCCACCAGAACCGGCGGCACCGCCATGAAGTAGAAGCCGACCCGCGGCACAAGGGTGCTGAAGAAGGCGAGCACGCTCCACACCAGGGCGCCGGGGATCCCCATCAGGTACAGGAAGACGAAGGTGGGAACGGCCTTGAGCGTCCCCAGCACCACGTTGGCCTCCATCCACCCCACCGTGGCCTGCGACCCGCGGACGAAGGCGCGGGTGGCGGGGTCGCGCAGGTGCGGCGGCATGGCCGCGACGTACCCCTCCAGCAGCGGCCGGGGGGCCACCACCATGTAGACGACGATGCTGAGCAGGAGCAGACCCAGGAGCAGCGCGCCGATCACGGAGAAGGAGTACGTCCACACGTCGCCCAGGAGCCCCAGCGCCCAGGAGGCGAGCTGCCCGCCGCCCTCCGCCCGGATGCGGGCTTCCAGCTCCGGGTAGTCGACGAGCAGCGCCGAAGCGCGCGCCTGCAGCCCGGCGACGATCTCGGGGAGGTTCCGCGCGAGCACGGTGACCTGGTTCACCAGCGGCGGGAACACCAGCCACCCCAGCAGCGCCAGGGTCGCCAGCACCGCCAGGGTGGACAGGACGGCCGCCAGGGGACGGGACCAGCCGCGCCGCTCCAGCCAGGTGACCGGAGCGTTCAGCGAGATGGCTAGCACCAGCGCCAGCGCGAAGAAGAGCAGGACGCTCCGGATGCGGAAGAGCAGCCAGAGCAGTACCACCAGCGCGGCGGCGAGGAGGAGGGCCCGGGTGAGTGCGCCGGCGAGGTCTGCGGTGGGGCGCGGGGGAGGGGCTGCTGCGTGGGAGTCTCGCGCAGCGGGCAGGTTGGGGATCTCCATGGTGGGAAGGCGGTGAGGGTGGGCGGAGGATACGAGGCGAGTCACATTCTATGGCGCATGCGACTGGAAGAGGAGGGTTTCGGCCGCCGGGATGAGCGGGGTGGCGTGGGTGGTCGGGTTGAGCACTTCCGGCCGAGCCGCCAGTCGGCGGCTCGAAGACGGGAATACGAAGCTCCGCGACGGTCCGACCGCTGCGGGGCTTCGCATCGTAGGGAACCGGACCGGGCTGGGCGGCAGCGTCAGGGACGCGCCCACCCGGATCCGCCGCGCTTCGACCGCCAGGATTCTGGACCACCAAGTCCACGAAGAGGGTACTGGAGCGCTTGGTTGTCGGAATGCTCCCGGTCAGTTGACCGTAGTGGCCTGTACGACCTAGGGAGTGACGCCAAGACCCCCCAGGTCAGCCTCGATGTTGATGACGTGGCTGACGCTGTACCCGTACGTGTTGGTCCCGCCGGAGAGGATTCCATAGAGCACCACGGAGCTCCCGGTCGGGCTCCCCGCGAACACAGGCGCACCGCTGTCGCCGCTGAGGACCTGCGTGAAGGTGACCCTGTCCTGGCACATCAGGTGGTTGTTCTTCCCGTTGGAGGGGTAGACCGGGCCTGCCTTGCACGTCGAGAGCACCTGGCCGCTCCGCAGACCGGACTGGGAGCCGACCATGTACAGCGCCGATCCGGGCGTGAGGCGGGTGGCGGCCTTGCCGCTCACGCTGAAGTACCCCATGATGGAGGTGCTATTGAGCGCCGTCTTGGCGATCGAGCCGAACGCGACGGTCCGAAACCTAGAGATGTCCGTACGGTATGCCACGAGGCTCGCATCGCTCCACCGGCATGCGTAGTTGCCGCTGCACCCGCTGATTCCCCGGGCCGTCCAGTAGGACGCGGGCTGGAACACCGGATCGCGCCGCTCGTAGCCGGTGTAGTTTCCGTTACCGGACCCCAGCTTCGGTTGGTGATGATACGCGTCGGTCTGGTACTCCCCAGTGTCGTACTGCGAGTGCCCCATTCGAGGACTGCAATGAGATGCCGTGACATACCCCGAGAACGGGGACCATACGTTGAAGCCTATCGTGCAGAAACTCTGCGTCCGGCCGTTGGGTGAGCGATAGGTCAGCTGGAGCCCCCCCTCGAGACGCATCCGCCGATCGGTGAGGTATGCCGGCGCGCCCGCGATATCGTAGATGGAAGGGTCGGGATTGGAGCTCGGGGGGCTGTCCGGCGCTACGGAGCTGTCCGCCATGCTAGTCGTGTCTTCCGCCGGCAGCTCCGGCGGCGGCGGCAATGTTTCATAGGACCCGGGGTCGGACCCCGATTCACCGCAATAGATCGTATCCGGTCCACAGTCCATCACCTCGACCGAACCGTCGGGGACGGAGAGCCTGGAGATCGCCTCGGCCACCGCTGCCCGGGCAGTCGCGTTCCGGACCTCCACCAGCACGCGGTTGTACCGCTCGTCCAGGTCCGTGGAAACAATGCCCGGGAGGGCGACGACCGCCGCGTTCACCCGGTGCCAGTAGACGTTCAGCTCGATGAAGCTGAACCGCCCACGGCGGAACTTGATCTGTGCAGGCGGACCATCCGGTGCACCGCGCTTGCCCGGACCTATCAGGTGGCGCCGTACCGCGGCGCGGGCAGGCCCTTCCAGGCGCAGGTCCTTGAGATAGATGACGAGATCCCCCTCGTCGTCGTAGTACATTCCGCCGAATCCGGGCACTTCGCTCTCGATCTGGTAGAGGTATTCCTCGCCCGGCATCGGGCGGGGCGGTTGCTGTGTTTGCGAGCTCGCGGATCGGTCCGGGGCGGGTGGTGGTACTGCGGGAGCCCGGTCGTCAGAACAGGCACCGGACAGCAACAGGGCGAGCAATAGCAGCGGGAGCGCAGGACTGCTTTGCATGGAGTATTGCCTTTCAGGAGGGGGCCGGGGCGGTTGCGCCACTCTAGCCCTCAGCATGTTAAATGTCAATGAAAATATCAATAACGCGCGTCGCGTGATGAAGCGTGCACATGGAAGTGAATAGGTAAGATTCAGAACACCGATTCTTGCATAGGGTGGGTGTGAACGTCTGCTGGAGCGAGAGCGATGATTCTGCGATTCGAGCACC
>DATAAL010000032.1:0-8816 GCA_036260145.1 Longimicrobiaceae bacterium
CGCCCCCGGCCCAACCAACGGCCGGGGGCGCTTCGCTTTACCCGTTCGTTTCTCTCGCGGCCCGCTCCGCGCCTTCCTCACCACCCACCGTCACAGTCACCACCCTCTCCGGGTCGAAGTGCTCCCGCGCCACCCGGAGGATCTCCCCCGGGGTGACCGCCTCCACGCGCTCCGGGAAGCGTTCCCAGTAGTCGTGGGGGAGGCCGTAGGCTTCCAGGGTGGAGAAGCGGCTCGCCACCCGCGGCGGGGTCTCGAAGGCGCGGAGGAGGGAGAGGACCAGGGCGTCCCTGGCCCGGCGCAGCTCGTCGTCGTCGACGGGCTCCTCGGTCATGCGCCGCATCTCCGCGTGGATCTCCCGCACCGCGTCCTCGGCGACCTCCGCTCCCACCGCCGTCTCCGTCACCCAGCCGCCGGGGGCGATCCCGGCCGAGAACGCCGAGCGGACGCCGTACGTCCACCCCTTCTCCTCCCGCAGGTTGGCTCCCAGGCGGCCCAGGATGGTGCTCCCGCCCAGGATGTAGTTGGCCACGGCAGCGGGGATCCAGTCGGGGGAGCTCCGCGTCATCCCCACGCCGGCCACCCGGATCTCTCCCTGCGCCGAGTCCTCCCACGGGATCCGGACCCGCTCTCCGGCACGCGCCGGGACCGGCGGAGCGGGGGGGTAGAGGGGCGGCGTCGCCTCCCCGGTCCACCCCGCCAGGGCCCCCTCCAGGAGCGCGCGCAGCGCGGCCGGGTCGAAGTCACCCGCCGCCACCAGGAAGGAGCCTCCCGGGCGGTAGCGCTCCGCGTGGAAGGCGGCGAGCGCCTCGCGCGGCACGCCGGCCACCCCCTCCTCCGTCCCGAACGGGGGGCGTCCGTAGGGGTGCCCCTCACCGAACACCTCCAGCAGGCACCGGTCGTCCGCCACATTGGCGGGCTCGTCGGTGCGCGCGGCGAGGGCGTCCAGCGTCTCGGCGCGGACGCGCTCGGTCTCGTCCTCGGGGAAGGTGGGGCGGGTCACCAGCTCCGCGAGCAGGGGGAGCCCCTCCTCCAGCGTCCCCGAGAGGAGCGTCATCTCCACCTCCGCGAAGTCGTGCCCGGCGTGCACATGGACCGCCGCGCCCAGCGCGTCTATCCGGGCGTTGAGCGCCTCCGCGTCGTACCCCGCCGTCCCCTCGGTGAGGAGCGCACCCACCATCCCCGCGGTCCCCGGGTACTCCGCGGGGTCGGCCACGGAGCCGGCGGGGATCACCACCCGGATGGCTATCTGCGGGATCCCCCCGCGAGGAATCGCCACCACGCGCAGCCCGTTGGCGAGCGTCCACCGCTCGGGCGCAGGGACGCGCGGGCGGGGCGGAGCCCCGAGCGCGGGAGGGGCGAGCACCCGCGGCGCAGCGGGTGCATCAGGCGGCATCTCGCACCTCCCCCGGGGCGGGCACCACCATCACGGTAGCGCCCGCATCCGGGCGGAGGTGCTCCGCCGCGGCGCGGGACACCTCCTCCGGCGTCACGCCGGCGTACGCCTCCATCACCTCCTCCAGCCGCTCCGGGGCGCCGAGCACGGTGGCCGCGTACGCCAGCGAATCCGCGCGCCCCTCCACGGTCGCCATCTCGGCCACCTGGTCGCGGCGCACACGGCGCACCGCCGCAGCCACCTCCTCCTCCGTCACGCCCCCCTCCGCCACCTCCGCGATCACCCTTGCGACGGCCTCCTCCAGTGCCTCGGCGGGGACCCCGGTGCGCGCCGTGGATACCACCCCGAACACCCCCAGCAGCTCCGTCGGGTACAGGTAGGCGTCCACGTCCTGCGCGATCCGGCCGTCGCGCACCAGGGCGCGCTGCAGCCGGGAGCTCTCCCCGTCCGAGAGGAGGTAGGCCAGGACGTCCAGCGCCACCCACTCGGCGGTCCCGTACCCCGGGACGGCGAAGGCGCGGTAGAGCCGCGGGAAGGTCACCCGGTCCTCCAGGGTCTCCCGCCGGAACCGGGGCGGCGGGGCGCGCAGCTCCGGGGCGTCACGCCGGGGGGCGTCGGGGCCGGGGGGGAGGTCGGCGAAGTAGCGCTCCGCCAGGGCGAACGCCTCGTCCGCACCCAGATCCCCGGCCAGTACCAGCACCGAGTTGCTGGGGGTGTAATACGTCCCGTAGAATGAGCGCATGTCGTCCAGCGTCATGGCCTCCAGGTCGGGGATGTACCCGATGGTGGGCCAGGAGTAGGGGTGCCCCTCGGGGAAGAGGAGCTGCGACAGGCGCTCGTCGGCCAGCCCGTAGGGGCGGTTCTCGTAGTGCTGCTTGCGCTCGTTGATCACCACCCCGCGCTGCAGCTCCAGCTTCTCCTGGTCCAGCACAGAGAGGAAGTGCGCCATGCGGTCGCGCTCCAGCCAGAGGGGGAGCTCGGCGGCGTGCGAGGGGACGGTCTCGTAGTAGTTGGTGCGGTCCAGCCAGGTGGAGCCGTTGTTGGTCCCCCCGGAGCGCTCCAGGAGGTCGTCGAAGGCACCCTTGGGGACGTGCTCCGTCCCCTCGAACATCAGGTGCTCCAGGAGGTGGGCCAGCCCGGTGCGGCCGGGGACCTCGTGCCGGGAGCCGGCGTGGTACATGAGGTGCACCGCCACGATCGGGGCGCTGCGGTCCTCGTGCGCGACGACCCGCATCCCGTTGCCGAGCGTGCGGGCGCGGAACGGGACTTCGATCGATGGAATGGAAAGGCGTGACACTATGGATACCTGCTCTGGCGTTCGTTGCTCCGGGCGATGCCGGTCCGGAGCCGCGCCGGCGTGCAAGGGTCGCGCCGGGCGGGACGTGCGACGGGAATTTAACACCGTGTCGGGTTGATGGAGAAACTGCGAGCTGCAGGGTCGGGCGTGTCCCCCCTGGCGGTGGGCCGCCGATGAACCGGCCCGACGACTTTCCCACGCCCCCGCCCTGGCGCAGCCGGGCGATGCTCGCGGTGCTCCGGCGGCTGCCGCAGGGAGCCCTCAGCCGCGCCTTCGGGCAGGTGGCGGACCTGCCGCTGCCGCGCCCGCTGCGTCGGCCGGTGCTCGGGGCGTTCGCGCGCGGGGTCGGCGCCGACCTGTCCGAGGCGGAGCTCCCCCTGGAGGAGTACGGATCGCTCAACCGCTTCTTCACCCGCAGGCTGCGGGAGGGGGTGCGCTCGTGGCCGGACGACCCGCGCGTGGCGGCGTCCCCGGTGGACGGGGTGACGGGGCAGGTGGGGACGGTGGCCGGGGGACGGGCGATCCAGGCCAAGGGGCGGTGGTACTCGGTCGGGGAGCTGCTGGACGACGAGGGGGAGGGGGAACGGTTCGAGGGCGGGGCGTTCGTGACGCTCTACCTCAGCCCGCGGGACTACCACCGGATCCACGCTCCCTGCGCGGGCGCCATCCCGCGCGCGCGGCACGTCCCCGGCGCGCTCCTCCCGGTGAACGCCCCCGCGGTGGCGCACCTCCCCGGCCTATTCGCCCGCAACGAGCGGCTGGTGTGCTACCTGGACGGGGCTATGGGGCGGGTGGCGGTGGTGGCGGTGGGCGCGTACAACGTCGGGCGCATCTCCGCCGCCTTCGACCCTGCCTGGAACGCGCCCCCGGGGGGGAGCGCCTGGGTGACCAACCGGCGCGGCGCGGTCGCGGAGACCCGGGGGTACGACCCGCCCGTCCCGGTCCGGCAGGGCGACGAGATCATGACCTTCCACCTGGGCTCCACGGTGGTGCTGCTCTTCGAGCCGGGGCGGGTGGCGCTGGAGCCGGGGCTCGCGGCGGGGACGGCGGTGCGGCTGGGGACGGTGCTGGGGCGGGGGGAGGGGGGACAGCAATGAACGAGCGAGTCCCCCTCGGCGGCGCTACACGGAGCGGAGGGCGAGATGCAGTCCGAGCCCGATCAGTACGGCACCGATGACCAGTTGCGCCTGGCGCTGCGTGTCCGACCGGGTGATCCAGCGGCCGAGCGCCCCCGAGGAGAACACCACCACCAGGAGCCAGGAAGCCCCTATGACGAAGTGGATCCCGGCCAGCACCATGGACTTCGCCAGAGCGGACTCCCCCGGCCGGATGAACTGCGGGAGAATCGCGACGTAGAAGATCAACGTGCTGGGATTGAGCGCGTCCGCGACCAACCCCTCCGAGAACGATCGCCAGCGACCACCGGCACACCCCTCTCCTCCAGGCCTCCCCGTCATCCCGTGTGAAGAGCGTCCAGGCCATCCCGCCCGTACGATCGTTTGCACGCCCAGCAGCACGATGAACGTTCCTCCGGCGATTCGCAGCAGCTCCAGGCCGTGGGCGGAGTCTCGCACGAGGATCGAGATACCGAGGCCCGAGAGGAGGGCATGAAGGAATAGTGCCGAGCAGACCCCGAGAGTGGTCAGCACGCCGGCGCGCCGGCCGCGCGCGAGCACATTCCGGATGACCAGCATGGTATCGGAACCGGGCGTCACCGTCAGGAGAGCGGCCACCCCGCCGAAGGCCAGGAGTTGCGGATCGAGCATCTGGACCCTTGTAGCCGGTCAGCCCGCCCGCGATCCCGTGTCCGCGAGCGAGGCCTGCCTGTACTCGTCGAGCGGCATCGCGTTTCTCAGGATCAGGTTGAATTCGCCACGCACCTTCGACAGCTCGGACTGTCTCCAGCAGATATCCACACCGGCGCCCTCTCCGTCGTGGGTCAGGATCGTGGACGAACACACGAGCCCGTCGATGATCGCGAAATCCTTCCACAGATCGCGGCTGATCTGATGCTCTTCGACAACGTGCACGGCGACCCCGCACGCCTGCTGCTCCTCCATGATCCTGAGTATCTTCTCCAGCTTCGCCCTGTCCTGGAGCTCCGACTTCGAGAGGATGAATATGCGGGTGCACTTCACCCCTTTCCGGATACGGTCCTTGTTGATCGCCCAGTAGTTCCGTCCCAGGGTGGATTCCCACACCGAGGAGGCATCAGCGTGAGAAGTCGCAAGGATCTCGGTCGTCGCCGAGGTGACCAGCTCGGTGTCCACCGCAAACCAGTTCGCGCTGTCGAATCGGATGTGTCCATACGCCAGGTCCTCGACGTTACGGGTGAGCCAATCGAGATTCCCGATGACCCGCTCTCTGAGCGGAAGAATGGGAATGGCCTGGATGTTCTCGTCGCGGCAGACGGAGAGGATGCGTTCGATGAAGGGGCGGAGCCTCCCCGACCGGTTCACGGTGACGAAGAGATCCAGCGACTGCATCAGCTCGCGCTTGGCCTTGAGCACCTCGTACAGTACCTCCACCAGCAACCCGAGCATCGCCGGCTGAAGCGCGATGACCAGGGAGATCGTGGGATCCCTCTGATAACGGACGGCGATGAGGTAGGTCAGCGCGGACAGGAAGAAGCTCACCAGGGTGATCGGGTGTGCCAGGACCCCTTTGAAAAAAGTACGCATGATGAGCACCCTTCGTCCTGTTCACTGTTCACCCACGAAGATCCCCAGATCCCTGGCGTAGCCGCGTAGCTGCCTTCTCGCGGAGATCAGCACCTCGAGCGAGAGATCCGGCATGAAAGCGGCGACGTAGTCCCGCATCGCCTCCTCCAGGTCCACCGCGTCGCGGTCCCGCCACTTCTCGGCGATCTCGCCCCGGGTCGCGGCATCGGCCACGGTGAGCCCCAGTCGCTCGGAAGTGGCGGTCGCGAGCTCCGGCGACAGCAGATGAAGGTAGTCTCTCGATCCGGGCTCCGGCGAGAGGACCTCTACATCGACACTCGCAATGGCCTCCCTCCCGTGCGCGAGTATCGCCTGGAAGGTATCGAGGTTTTCCCGCAGCAGCCCCGCGGTCATCCCCAGGTGGCCGAGCACGACACCGACCTTGACGCGCAGGCCGTGCTGCTTCGCCCTGGAGAGCGCTTCACAGTTCGCCCGGAACATCGCCTCCGGGTCGAAGCTCCCGTTCCGGCTCCGGATCGGCTTGTTGAGCGCCGCGAGGGAGGTGGGATTCGCGGCGTCCAGTCCGATCATGATGACGCGGAAGCCGAGTTCGCGGAGCAACCGGGCACTGTCGCCCCTGCACAGCCCGTCAGCACGGGCATACCCCGCCAGGAGAGGTCTCTCCGCCTCGTCCAGCTGCTTCCACCAGCCGGGTGTATTCTCCCTCATCTGCACGAGAAGCGCCCTGAAGGTATTGGGCAGCTCGTCGGCCGTGACGTACAGATAATCGTACCCCGCTACGAACGCCCTCTCGATGACCTCCCACGCGACAGCACCACTCGGGACGGCGTTGCGCCACATACCCCCGTACTGGATCGCGCAGAACGAGCACGCGTCATCGTTCAGGAACTTGATACAACCGCGTCCGATCTCGACCGGCACCCCCTGGCGGAGCCGCCTTCCGAATGCCTGCTGCTGTGGAAGCGCCACCCTCCGGGCGAAGTTCGCGCGGTACCGGTCGGAGTGGTGGTAGTCCTTGTCGATGAGCGTGTAGTCGATATCGGTAAACACGGGCTCGGGGACGGATGGCGCTACCGTTCCGTCCGGCCCCGCGGCGAGCGAGGGGTAGGACGAGGGAGGGCGCACCGCACCTCTTTTCAGGTCGCCGACGAGTGCGCGAAAGCTGGCAATGATTTCATTGCCGGTGAATCCGTAGTCGATCAGGTGCGCCTGCTTCCCGAGACACAGGGACGGTAGCGCGGTGAAATGGTCGTTCCCGACGATGGTGGTGATGCGTGCATCGGCCTGCTTCGCGAACCCGAGAATCTGCACCCCCGCCTGGTAGGTCGCAGTGAGCACGCTCACGCAAACTGCCAGGATGCTTTCCGCGTTCGCGGAGATGAACTCCTTTATGACTCGCAGGGGGCATACGGTTCCATCGAGATACACGGGCTCGATCCCGGGTATATCCCTGATCGCCGAAGCGAGCTGTAGGATGCCGAGATTCGGATAGTTCGACCAGTCCGAGTGCTCCTCCGCGATCGCGACCTCCCGCGAGAGGTCCTGCAGCACGGTATTGGAGTTGGGAGGGTTGACGAGTACGACGAGGCGGCGGCTATGCATGTGGAATCAGGTGGGGAGTGAATACCGGGATGCGTCACCGACAACTTCCCCGCGGGGCATCCGTAGTTCCGATAGCCGGGCGGCTCGTGGCCGGGTCTCTGCCAGTCACGGTTCTCCGGGGCGGAGCCCGGGAGTGCCGCGACTTCCCTGCCTGGAAGAGACATCCGACTCGCCCTTCCCCGGCATGGCCCCTGCAATCTTCCTTCCGCTACTCTGTACCGCCGGGGACTCAACGAAGGAGGGGAGTCATGAGAGAGAACGTCGGCGGGGCCGACCGCCTGGTGAGAGCCGTCGCGGGTCCCGCGCTGCTGGCGCTCGGATACGCGAAGCTGGGCGGCAGCGAGGGGGCGCTGCCCGGGATTCTCGCGATGCTCAGCGGGGTCCTGATCACCGAGACCGCGATCACGCGGGTGTGCCCGCTCAACGAAGCCCTCGGGATCGACACCGCGCGCAGGGTCCACCTCGCCAAATGGTGATGTGGAAAGGTTCGGGGCCGGTGACGAGCGCCTCGGCGACGGCGCGCGCCGTCGCGCCGGGCCGGACCTTCGGAGCATCCATCCTCGCCCATCGCCACCGCTCACACCTCGTATCCCAGCTCCTCCAGCAGATCGCCCGCGACCGCCTGGAAGGCCTTCCTTTCCTCCATGCTCATCGCCTCCTTCCAGGCGAAGACGCAGGACGGGTCGGGGAGCTCCGTGGTACGCGCCTGCTGGCGGAGCCTCTCTTCCCGCGTCACCAGGGGAGTACCGTCGGGGCGGGAGCGACCCTTGTGCTCCCGGAGCCGCTCCGGAGCGCGCAGGTGATAGCTCAGCATGGCCTCGTCGAAGTCCAGGCCGATGTGCGCGCAGATCCGGCCGAGCGTCTCCCTCGTGTCCAGGATCAGGTCCTCGTAGCGGACCTCCAGATAATCCGGCCGGCCCCCCCCTGCGCGCCGTGCCGCGAGTACGCACCTGCGCCAGTACGCCGCCTGAGCCTTCATCTCCCGCCCGGGCGAGAACCACATCTTCCTCAGCGAGAGAGCCACGTCGCGCCCGTCGCGGATGACGTGGACGAAGCGCGCCTCGGGGAGCAACCGCCGGATCGTATCGAGCTCCATGCAGTAGAGCGGCGTCTTGTCACCCCACCGCGACTTCCCGAAGCGCGCGGCGTAGAGCCGGTAGAACGCCCGGTATCCATCGGGGACGGTGAAGGGGTCGATCCGTGCCACCGCCTCCCGGAAGGCCTCCTCCGGGATCTCGAAGTCCGGCCAGGCCGGGCTGCTGGACTCAGGGTAGCTGACCACCGCGCGGAAGAACCGCTCCCGCAGCCTCTCCCCCTTCCCCCGGAGCCTCGGACCCAGCTTCAGGAAGCCGGTCTCCGGCGGGATCGCCAGCTCGGAGTGGGCGTCCAGCATGAGCCGCAGCAGGGTCGTCCCGGAGCGGGGCGAGCCTACGACGATCGGCATTAGGGGGAGCGGGGGGTCGGCCGGGAGGGGCGGCCGGCGGTCGCGGCGCGGCCTCCACCGAAAGAGGGGCATGAATTCCTTCCGTGCTGGCGGGCGTGCGGGCTATCCGACCACGAACTGGTCCACGAAGTGCTTCGGGTTGAGCCCGCCGCCCGTGGCGTGTACCAGCAGCTCGGTCCAGTCCAGCGACGCGCCCGGGGCGAAGATCTTCTCCCGCAGGAACCCGCCCACTTCCTCCACCCCCCGGATGCTCCCCCGGTGCCCGTGCAGCACCCCGCGTCTCAGGTACGCGGTGAGCTGTGACGCCATCAACTCGCCGAGAAGGTAGTTGTGGTAGTAGACGGGGGCGGTGGAGAAGTGGATCTTCGCCGCCCAGTCGGGCTCGTCGCGACCCTCCGG
>DATAAL010000033.1:0-12220 GCA_036260145.1 Longimicrobiaceae bacterium
GGCCCCCGCGGCGGGATCCGCCGCATCACGCGGTCCATGTCGACGAAGACGCGCATCACCGTCGGCGTGGAACAGGATCAAGACCCTCCGGGTTCGGATTCCGGCCGGGACCCCCGGCCTCCACCGACTGAGCTACGCGCCGTCCCCGGGCAGCGCGAGACCCGGCGGGGCGGACCGGCAGCCGGCGGGGTCGGAGCCCGCCGACCCGCCCGTTTCTTGCAGCGATCGGAGACCCGTACCCGAACCCTCTCTCCCTCCAGAACCCTTGGACGGATCCATGCGCAGAACCCGAATCGTGCGTGTCGTACCCCTGCTCGCCTCCGCCCTCCTGGCGGGGTGCGCTCCCCGCAGCGAGATCCCCGCCGACACGGCGTCGAGCCAGCCCCCGTCCGACGCGCCCGCGCCGGGTGGTCACTCCGCACCGGAACCGGCCGCTCCCCAGGACTCCCCCTGCACGCCGCTGGAGACACGCGCGGCGAACGCGCCCGACCAGCAGCCGGCGTTCCCCGGGCAGACGCGGGCGTGCGGGATCCGCTCCGGCGTCGCCTTCGAGGTGACCGTGGTGGCCCGGGGGCTGGAGCGGCCCTGGGCGGTGGAGCCGCTCCCCGACGGCGCGCAGCTGGTCACCGAGAAGGGGGGCCGGATGCGCGTCGTCTCCGCCTCCGGCCAGATCGGCCCGCCGATCGCCGGAGTGCCCCCGGTGGACGCGCGCGGGCAGGGCGGCCTGCTGGACGTGGCGCTGAGCCCGCGCTTCGAATCGGACCGGACGGTCTACTGGAGCTTCACCGAGCCGCGCGAGGGCGGGAACGGGACCAGCGTCGCGCGCGGCGTGCTCTCGGCCGACCGGTCGCGCCTGGAGCAGGTCAGGGTCATCCTGCGGACGCGGCCCACCTACCCCAACAACATGCACTACGGCTCCCGGCTGGCGTTCGGGCCCGACGGGATGCTGTACGTCACCATGGGCGAGCGGTCGGCCCGGGAGACGCGCCCCCAGGCGCAGCAGCCCGACAGCCACCTGGGGAAGACGCTGCGCATCCGGCCGGACGGCTCCCCGGCCCCCGGCAACCCGTTCGCGGGGCGGGCCGGGGCGCTCCCGGAGATCTGGTCGCTGGGCCACCGGAACATCCAGTCGGCGGCCTTCGACCCGCAGGGCAACTTCTGGATCGTCGAGCACGGCACCCGGGGCGGGGACGAGCTGAACCGGGTGGAGCGGGGGAAGAACTACGGCTGGCCCGTGGCGTCGTACGGGATCGAGTACCGGGGCGGAGCCATCACCTCGGCCCTGGGCACGGCCGCCCCGCAGCGTCCGGGCACCGAGCAGCCGGTCTACTACTGGGACCCGGTGATCGCGCCGTCGGGGGCGCAGTTCTACACCGGGAACGCGTTCCCGGCCTGGCGGGGGAGCCTGTTCATCGGCGGGCTGGCGAGCATGCGGCTGGTTCGGCTCCAGATCGCCAACGGTCGGGTGACCGGGGAGGAGCACCTGCTCACCGAACGCAACCAGCGCATCCGCGACGTGCGCCAGAGCCCGGACGGGGCACTCTACCTGGTTACCGACGACCAGAACGGCGAGCTGCTGAGGGTGGCGCCGCGCAGGTGACGCCCGCGCGGCGGCCGGGGGCGGGAGCTTCTCCTCCCCCGGCCTCGCCGCGGCTACGCCTGCGTGGCGATCTGCTCGCGAAGCCGCGCTTCCTGCTCCCGCAGCTCGGGCGTGAACGCCTCCCCGAAGTCCTCCGCCTCGAACACCGGGCGGATCTCCACCTCCGGCTCGGTGCCCGGCATCGGGTTCGGCATCCGCTTCACCCACTCGACCGCCTCCTCCATCGACCTCACCTGCCAGAGCCAGAAGCCGGCAATCAGCTCCTTCGCCTCGGTGAACGGCCCGTCGACCACCGTCCGCCGGTCTCCCGACAGGCGCACCCGCTTCCCCTTCGAGCTCGGCTGCAGCCCCTCGCCCGCGAGCATCACGCCCGCCTTCACCAGCTCCTCGTTGTACTCCCCCATCTCGGTCAGCAGCCTCTCGTCCGGGAGGATGCCCGCCTCGGAGTTCTCGTCCGCCTTGATCAGCACCATGACTCGCATCGTCGTGTCTCCTGGCTGGGGTTCCGAGCCGGTCCGCCGGCCGGTCTCGACCGGCTTCAACCTATGCTCTACCCCTACGTCGAACGAGAGGGAGCGAATTCGACACGCTCCCCGGCCCGCTCGAAAGACGCCGGGAAGCGTGCCGATTGGTGGGCTACCGCCGCACCCCCGGAGCGCGCGTCCGGAGCCACCGCCCCTGCCCGGCGGTGCGGCGGGGAGACTGTGCGCAACGCGGTGTCCGCGCCCTACGCGGCTCTCCGACGGGAACCCCCGCCGGCGCTTGCGGGTGCGCTCGACTCCGGTCTGCTCAAAAGGAGTCTTCAGCGCGCTGCTTCCGCTTCCTGGCCATCGTTCCCTCCTCTGGTCGTCGGCCTCGCGGCCGGCGTCAGTCCTTGTAGGGGTCGAACTCGTCGGCCCCGGCCATCACCACGATCAGCGGACGCAGGGTGTGGAGCACCTCCACCGTCTCCCCCTGCGCCGCCAGCACCTTCGGCAGGCGCCGGTACACGTGGGGGCTCTCGTCCAGCCCGCCCCCGCGCAGCACCACTCCCCGGTCCCTGAGCCACTCCTTCATCATCTCCGGAGAGACCTTCCCCGGGGTGATCACCCGCCCCGTCCTGCGGTGGCGCTTCCCCGCCGCCGCCGTCCGGGACATCACCCTTCCGGCACCGTGCACGGTAGAGAAGAGAGCCTCCCGCTGCACCCGGGCCGCCTCGGAGCCCTCCCCGGCCATCGTGCCCCGCACGATCACCGCGTCGTCCCCCATGGACCCGCCGATGAACCCCTTCTGCCCGGGGAATGCCGGCGTGGCGCCCTTGCGCACCACCACGTACTCCTGGCCCCCGTGCTCCTCCCTCCAGGCGAAGTTGTGGTGGTTGTGGACCAGCTCCACCTCGCGGGCGCCCAGGATCCCGACCACCTTGCGGGCCACCCACTCCCGCCCGGCGTAGGCGTAGCGCCCGGCGAGCTCCATCAGGTGCCAGTAGTCGTGCCCCACGGGCGCGTCCAGCTCCAGCAGCACCTCCCGCTCCGGGACCCGCTCGCCCCAGTCGCGCCCCTGCCCGAGCGCCAGGAAGCCGGAGGCCACGGTGTGCCCGAACCCCCGCGAGCCGAAGTGCACCCCCACCCAGACCGTCCCGGTCTCGTCGGCGAAGACGTCCACGTAGTGGTTCCCCGATCCCACGGTCCCGAGCTGCTTGCGGGCCTTCTCCCGGAGGTCGTCCCGGTAGCTCCCCTTGTTCGGGATGACGTACCAGGCCGCGTCCAGGAAGAGGGGGTCGTCCACCGGGGCGTCGTCGGAGCGGTTCTTGCGCCCAATCCCGAACGACACCTCGGCCGCGATCTGGTCCGCCAGCTCCCGCATCCGCCGGTTCTGCGCGAAGCGGTGCGGGTTGCTCCGCGCCTCCGCCAGTGTCATCCCGGCGAGCTGCTCCACAGTGGTGTCGGTGCGGATCGCCGCGTTGCCGCAGTTGTGGACCACCAGGCCCGCCGCGAGGAAGCAGTGGGCGGGGTCCCCGGTCACGACGTCGTACACCGGCGCCTCGCCGTCCTCGTCCACCCGGTCGACGGCGACCCAGCAGACCTCTCCCGTGGCATCGGAGGACACGGCCTCGCCCGGGAGGCGACGGGACGACCCCCGTTCGTCGTAGATCGAGTGGTAGACGAATCCCTGCGAGACGCCGAACCGCACCGATACGTCGCCCAGGACGGTCCTCCACCCCACGCCCTCGCCCTTGAGCCGCCGCGCCTCCTCCTTGGCCCGGTCCCGGTTGCGCACGAAGGAGATCCCCTGCCAGGCGACGCTCGCGGCGACGGCCGCGGCCTCGCGCTTCCCCCTGGAGTAGCAGAACCCCACCTCCTCCAGGAAGCGGAGCTGCTCCTCGCGTCCACCGAGGATCTGGAGGACGGAGGTGATCCGGGAGCCGCGCTGCACCCCGCTCGGGGCCACCGACACGGAATAGCCCAGCGAGCGCAGCAGCTCCGCGACGAACGTGATCCCGTGGAGGTGGTTCCCGGCCTGCTTGAGCTGCAGGTTCGGGATCGCTCCGTTGGCGTGCACTCTCGGGGTCATCATCTCCGCGCTGCAGAACGCCGAGACGTACTGCGCGCGCAGCCAGGCCGGCAGGTTCAGGAGCCAGGGCATGGGGGACTCGCTCCAGTCCTTCTTGCCGACCGGCGAGCCCAGCGCCGCGAAGAGGGCGTGGAGCGAGCGGGACCCGACGTAGACGTGGATCTCCTCCCGGTACCCCTCCCTCCGCGTGCGCCGGTGGATGCGCGGCTCGAAGCCGATCCTGCGGAAGTCCTCCACGATCCCTTCCGCGTCGGCCTCGTCGAATACGTAGATGGACACGCGCTTCCCGTCCCGGCTCAGGTGCCCGTCTCCGCTGACGTAGCCGAGCAGGCGGAGAACGGCGGGGAGGCGCGGATCGTCCGCGCGGAGCGGATACAGCCCCCGCGAGGCGAGCTCCCGCTCCGCGCGGGGGCCGGGGAGCACGACGGGGATCTCGCGTTCGTCGGCGACGTGGGGGAGCCCCACGAACACCGGGCAGGCGACCGCGTCCCCGGGGCGCAGGCTCCCGGCAGGGCGCCACCCCGCGTGCGTGAGGATCTCGTGGTCGGCGGTGGCGCGCACCGACCGTCCGTTGGAGAGGGTGAGCCTCAGCACCGCCCTGCGCCCGCGCGCCACCGCACCGACGTGCGGGACGACGGGACGCACGCGCTCTCCGTCCCAGCAGAGCACCGGGTGCTCCGGGGCGACCCGCTCGATCGGCAGGTGGTATCCGTCCCGGGTGGTCACCGGGGTCCCCGCGGCGAGGCAGGCGATGTCGAAGCCCACCCCCACCACCGACACCTGGTTCCGGTACGCGGCCACCCCGCCGATGGGCATGACGTAGCCGACGTGCCCATCCGCCATGAGCGCCACCCGCTCCGCCCGGCTGGCCACGTCCTGCAGCTGCCGGATGGTGTTCTCGTCGTGCTGTCCGAAGATCCGCATGGTTCTCTCCTGGCGCGTCGCCGCGCCTTGGTTCGAGGAGGGGCGCTCGCCGGGCACCCCTCGCCCCTTCTCTTTGTGCCGGCCCAGGGGAGTCAGTCCTCCCACGGGCGCGGGTCGGTCTCGGTCTCGCTCTGCAGCGCGCGGAAGAACTCGCGGTCTTTCCGGCGCTGCTCGGCGGTGGACTCGTACACGCCGTAGACCAGCTTCCGCAGGACGCGGATGCGGGACCCCGACAGGTCCCGGAAGACCAGCCAGCGGCCGGTCCACACCCGGTCCAGCGAGCGCTCCACGGCGCGCGCGGTCTCCGCCGACACGTAGAAGACGCCGAAGTAGCCGGCGACGGTGAAGTAGTCGTCCCCCGGCCGGCGCTCCTCCGGCTCCGCCAGAAACGCCATGATCCGGTTCATGATCCGCTGCTCGGTTTCGGTGTGGGGACCGCAGCATACGAGGCTGCGGCCCCGCCAGATTCGGACCCCGCCCGGGGTGGCGTCGGTGCGGCGGGGCCGGGCCGGCGCCGCCTACCGGGCGAAGTCGCTGATCAGCTGGGGCGCGGACGCGTCGAACCCGACCACATCCAGCATCCCCGGGTCCTCCGGGTCCGCGATAGAGAACCCGTTGGACGCCATCCCGACGACCACCAACTTCGCCGGGATCCCCGTCCGCTCCCGGTACTCGCGGAGCGCCTGCGCCGGGTGGACCTCACCCGCCCAGGTTTCGTTGTCGGTGTAGACGACGAAGGTGTCGACCCGCCAGCCGTGCTTCGTCGCCTCCCGCATGGGGAGCGCGCAGTCCGTCCCCCCGAAGGGGAGGCCGCTGATGGAGCGGACCACATCGTCCAGCCGCTGGCGCGGGGAGATGGCCAGCGGGGTGAGCCCGCTGCTGAACCCGCCCGGCGAGGGGTAGCTCCCGCTGGTGAAGGCCACGAACCGGTGCTCCGGCTCCACGGCCGCGGTCACCAGCGCCATCGCCGCCGACCCTTCCCGGCAGCTCAGGTACTCCATCCCCAGGATCCGGGTCTCCATCGACCCGGACACGTCCAGCGCCAGCAGCGTCCGCCGGCCCGAGGGCTCGACGTTGCCGAACGCCAGGTAGAAGGCTGCGTCCAGCGCGTCCACCACCTGCGACACGGGGGTCCAGCTCCCCTTCCCCCGCATCCCGTGGCCCTGGGCGTACGTCCGGAGCGCCGCCAGCACCGCCACCGGGTGGACCCGCGCCCGGCGCAGCGCCTCCCCGTCCGACAGGCGGGCGACGGTCGTCCTCGCCGCCTCGCTCATCGGGACCAGGAGCCCCACCCCGCCCATCACCCCCAGGCTGCGGAGCAGGGCGGTGAGCGGCATGGACTCCAGGAGCGCCTCCCACACTCCGGCCTCCCGCAGCAGCTCCGTGGGGAGCATCTCGCGGGTGAGCCGGTACGTGCGCACCAGCTCCGCGGCGCGGGCGGGGGAGATCCCCGCGTTCCCGTGCAGCTCCTCGGTCGCCTGCAGCAGCCGGACGGTCTCGGAGCCTTCCAGCTCCGCGGGGACCTCGCCGGTCTTCCGGGTGGTCACCCGCCGGAAGAGGAGCCGCTGCTCCTCGCTCCCGGGCCGGGGGTGCGCCAGCCGCAGCGCGTCCCGGTGCGACCACCCGTCCCGCGAGGGGTACTTGAGGAGCTGGTACGCCAGGTCGCGCGCGGGCTTGGCCGTGTACCACGCCCCCACCGCGCGCCGCACCCCCCGCCCCCACCCGCGGAAGGCGCCCGCGTACTGGAGCCAGTGGAAGAGGTGCGTCCCGGTGCGCGCCACCCGCGGGAGCGCCTCCAGCGCCGCCTTCCGGGTGGGCTCGTCGCCGAGCCCCGCCGCCATGGCCAGGACGAAGAGCGCCGGGTCGTTCTTCGGCGCACGCCCGGAGGCGCTCACCTCCACCACGCGCTGCACCGTCCGCTCGCCATCCTCGGCGATGCACTCCGCGGCGCTCCGGGCGTTCTCCACGGTCAGCTCCCGCTCCCCGACGTAGTAGGTCCCGCCCTCGCTCCCCAGAACCAGGAAGCGGTCCAGCCGGGTCCAGCGGTCCACGGCCCAGGCGTACCCCCCGGCCGAGTTCGGCACCTGCGCGGTGCCGGGGATCGGCTGGGACTGCGGGGTCCAGAGCCGGCGCAGCCGGGTGGCCACGTACCGGGTGAAGTCCATCATGGCGCTCGCCTCCTTTCCAGGCGAAGGGGGGTGCCGCGAGGCGCGGATAAGGGGTCGGACTGGGGCGATTGGGAGTCGGTAACCCAGCGCCTTCGACCCGCGACTCGCGGCGTTCTGCTTCCGGCGCGCGGATGATGCGGTCCGCTCGGCACCTGGCTCGCCGGGACAAAGGCCAGGATTTGAACTGCGCGGGCGATCACCGAACGGGTTCGACCCGTGCGCCGGAAGCTGTCTTCATCTGCCGAACCGCATGGGAAACCGGCGGGATTCGAACCCGCGTCCTCCAGGTCCCGATAACCCTCATCCTTCGGCCCGGAACGCGGGCGAGTGTCTGGGGAGGATTTTCCGTTGCTCTGCCCCTGAGCTACGGCCGGCTCCGCCACCAACTGTTACTGCTCCTTCTCCTGCTGCAGGAGCATCTCGATGTACCCGTCCGGGCTGACGCCCGCGAGGAGATGCGTGATGTTCCTGAACCCGTTCCCGGGCGTGATGATCGACTCCTCCTCGCTCACGGACCCGCCGCGGACCCGCTGGATCCCGCCGTTGCTCCACTGGAGGTCGTCGATCCTCTGGTTCCGCTCGCTGATCGGCTCCACGCAGAAGGTCCTGCCGGTCCGGGGGTCGCGAACGAAGTATCTGCCGCTGTCGCTCATGCCTGAGCTCCGGTTGGGGTGTGGGCGCGTGGCCCGGGTCCGGAGGGGTCTGCAACGTCGCCCCGTCCGCCATTGTTTTCATGGAGCCGGCGGGATTCGAACCCGCAACCTCTCGATCCACAGTCGATAACCCTCCACCGTTCGGCCCGCGCCGCGGACGAGGTGTCGGAGAGGGAATAGCGCTCTACCAGTTGAGCTACGGCCCCGTTCGTCACTGCGAGACATGGGTGGCGCGGCGGACGATTCGCCCCTGCACAGGGAGTCGCGTTGTCCACGTGCTTCGGGCCTCACGCCCGCCGGCCACCGCTCCATCTCCGTCTTCGATTTCCACCTCCTTTCCCAAAACGAAAATCGCCCCACCCGGCCGAAGCGCGGGTGGGGCGACGGGGTCACTCCCGGTCCTGGGAGGGCCTACGCGCTCACGGAGCGCACCCTCCCGGATGTCCACGCAATCGGTACTTCTGTCCCTGCTTCTGCGGCAGCGCACCCGACAGGCGGTGCGAGCCACGGCGGTCCTTCCCCCCGATCGGGCACACGTCGGCGCTCCGGCGACCGGCGCACGCGGCCCCCACGGGCGACGCGGGGATCGCGTCCGTCGGTGGATTGCCGCCGAGCCATCTGGAGAGGTGCGCCGTCATTCGAGTCGTTCCGTGTCGTCCGTCAGGGTTCCGAAGGTGCGGGACGGGCCCGCCGGAAAACAAAAATCGCGCCGCCGATGCTCGCCCGAAGCCAGGGCTTCGGGCTCCTTCACGGGCCCTGCGCGATGCGCGGGCCGTCCGAAGGGTGGAACATCGGGACGCGACTCCCAAGGCCGAGGAGTGTACACGCCCCGATGCGGTTTGTCAAGGGGCTGTCGTTGGATCGCTCGTGGGAGCCGGCGGATGGGCCCGGCCCCCGGAATGTACGGCAGCCGTCGGTTCCCTCAAGGCGGGCAGGCGGCGCGCTCCGCCCCCCGGCCGGAGCCGGGGGCGCCGCTCGGGGTCAGCGCTCCAGCATCCAGGTGATCGGCAGGGTGACCTGCGTGGGAACCGCCTTGCCGCCGATCCGGGCGGGAGAGAACCGCATCCGCGCGGTCGCCGCCGCGGAGGCCGCGGCGAACTCGCGGTGGGTGGCGGAAACGATGGTGACGCGGTTCGGGTCGACGCTCCCCTTGGCGTCCACCACGAAGCGCACCTGTGCCTCTCCGGTGATCCCGGCGTCCCGGAGCACCGGCGGATACAGCTCCTGGAGCGCGGCCGCGACCTCGTCCCGGTTCAGCAGGACCGGCAGCTCCTCGGTGAGCGCGGCGTCGGCTTCGTCGCCGGAGAGCAGTGGGTCGCCCGGATCCGGGAGCATCTCCCACGGAAGCGAGTCCACCCCGGGGTTCCAGGGGAGCAGATCGGAGAGGATCTCCGCCCCGCCGTCCCTCCAGCGGACCGGGATGCGGACCTCGGTCCGTACCGGCGTTCCCCGGAACTCCCCGGGGCGGAACCGGACGGCCAGGATCGCGGCCTTCGCCGATTGCGGCAGGTCCATGCTGCCGGACCAGGAATCCACCGAAAGGGTGGACGGATCGATCCGTCCGGCCTCGTCCACCGTGAAGGAAAGCTTGACCAGCACGGGGAGGGAGTCCGGACGGCCCGTGGGGACCCGCCGGAGGCCGGCGACCCCCGCGGCGAGCCGCTCCGGCTCCAGCAGCTCGGGCTTCCGGTCCAGGGCACGCACGTCGTAGGCGAACGGGACCGGGGGAGTGGTCTGCGAAGGTCCCGGGAGCGGCCCCGGCGCGGGCACCTCGACCGGGTCTGGGGAGTCCTCGTGCCGATCTCCGTCCGGAAAGGGGTCGCCGAGCAGGGAGAGCACCGTCAACCCGATGAGGACCACCTCACCGAGCCCGGCTCCCGCCAGGCCCCCCATGGCGTGCCACCCCCTGTACAGGAGGTAGCACAAGACCAGGCCCTTCATGCCGCTCAACGACCCGTCCCAGAACACCGCGACCAGCAGCGCCAGCCAGAGCGACCCGTTGCCGTGCGTGGTCGTGGGCTGGGAGGGGGTCGGGTCGGCGGTCCGGTCCCCCACCCCGGCGCCCCCGGAGTGTACCCCCCGCGCCGCCGCCTGCCGGGAGGGGAAGGGATCGCGCCCCCCCAGCAGGCGCGCCCGCTCGCACCAGGGGCAGGCGTCCAGGTGCCGGCCGAAGCGGTGCTGCTCGTTATCGGCGCAGGCGACCAGCGCCTCCTCCGCCTCCGCCAGCGCCTCGCGCCACTCGGCCGCGTGCGGACGCGCCGACGGGTCCCGGTGCCCGTCCTCGAAGCAGCGTAGGAGGAGCTCCCGCAGCCCCGGGTGCAGCACGTCGAACGGGGGTGCCGTCCGCGCCGGCCTCACCAGCACCGGCTCCCGGCGGGCGTAGGGGAAGTGTCCCGCCGCGATCCGCTCCTCCACGGGGGGCGGCTCCCCCGGTCCCGGGTAGCGCCCCGCGAAGGGGTGGGTCCCCTCCATGAGCATCTGGAAGACCAGCACGCCCAGCCCGAAGCGGTCGTGCTCCGGGGAGCGGTCCACCTCCGCGAACGACCGGCCCCGCAGCTCCGGCGGGGTGAACTCCGGGCGTCCCACGGGGCAGCGGTACACCGTCCCCGGGGAGGCCGGGTCGCGGACCTGGAAGGAGTCGGTGTCGATCAGGGTGACGCGGCCGTCCTCGCCGACGAGCACGTTGGACTCGTTGACGTCGCCGACGACGTAGCCGGCCTCGTGGAGCTTGTGGAAGACGGCGGCGAGGTTGCGGGCCGCGCGGTGGAGGAGGGCGTAGTGGAAGAGGGGGGAGCGCTCGCGGCGGGTGGCCGGGTTGTAGAGCTCGAAGACGCGGAGCTTGCCGTCGACGCGCGGGAGGAGCACGCCTACCAGCCGGCCGGCGGGGTCGCGGAGGAGGTCCAGGGGCCAGGCGAGGGCGGCCCCCCCGGCACCCGGGGAGTCCCCGGCGGGGCGGTTGGCCCACATCAGGTGGAGCTTGAGCTCCAGCTCGCCGGTGGGGCGGTGGTACACCTTGGCGACCCGGTCCTCCGCGCCGGGGACGGGGTACACCGCCGCCTGTCCGCCCACTCCCAGCTCGGTGCCGGGGATCAGGGTCAGGTCGGACGGGCGGTGGGAGTCGCTGCAGACGCGGATCGGTTCGGCCATGGCACCTTCAGGTGAGCGCCGCCAGGAGGAGGGTGACGTCGTCCTCGGTCCGGGCACCGATCTTGGGGCTGGCCAGGTACGCCCGGAGCCGCTCGGAGGCCCGCCCGGCGTCCGGCTCCTGCTCCACGAAGCGGAACAGGGGCTCGAAGAACGGGGGGTGCGGGGTGCCCGCGGGGAGCCGCAGCGCCAGGAGCTGGAGGCCGTCCGTGAGCAGCGCCAGGTGCGACGCCGGGGCTTCCCACGTCATGGACGGGAGCGGGTCGAGCGCCCCCGGCGAGGTGAGGAAGACGGTCTCGTTCAGGTACTCGCCGCGGCGGCCGCCCACTTCCAGGCTCCGGATGGAGCCGCCGGCGTCGCGGACGACGATGGCTCCGTCCCCCACCTGCGCGGCCACCGTACGCTCCGGGGTGGCGACCGCCGCCACCAGGGTGGTGGCCAGGGCGGACAGATCCACGCCCCGGGCCTGCGCCTCGTCCCGCACCGCCGCCAGGGCGGCGGGGAAGGCATCACAGAGCGCCGCGGCGGGATCCGCGCCGCCCCCGCCCTCCTCGAGGGCGCGGCGGACCAACTCCACCAGCGCGTCCACGGCGGTCCGGGCCCCCACCTCGCCCAGGGCCGCGGTGCCCGCCCCATCGGCCACCGCCGCCACCAGGCCTCCGTCGGGGAGGGGGCTCCAGCCGTGCGCGTCCTGGCAGGGCGCCTCGCCCCGTGCGTGCGCGGCGCCCCGCACCGAGGCCGCCGCCACGCGCCAGCTCCGCACGGGGGCGGCGAGCGTCAGATCTCCGCCCATCCGGCCGGCGGGAGCGCTACCCGGTCCTCCGGCCGGGAGTGGGCGATGGCCTGCATGCTCCGGGAGAGCCACACGAACAGCTCCCGGAAGTCCAGCCCCCGGAGCTTGAGCGGCGTCCGCACGGAGATCTCCGCCAGCCGCTTCAGGTTGGCACCCTCCACCCCCACGGCGAAGAAGGCGACGCGCTTCCCGGCCTCGGCCTCGCGGAGGCGCGCGACGGCCCGCGCCACGGCCGCCGGGGACTCGCCCTGGGGCTCGCCGTCGGTGACCAGGAACACCCACGGGCGGTAGTAGGCCACGTCATAGGCGCGGTACGCGGCCTTGCGCTCCTCCACCAGCTCCAGGGCCCGCTCGATCGCGGCGGCCATGTGGGTGTGGCCGGAGG
>DATAAL010000034.1:0-4118 GCA_036260145.1 Longimicrobiaceae bacterium
CACCGGCCGCGCGACCGACCCGGGACTCCTGGTCCGGGAGCGCGCCACGGATACGCAAACGGCCTTGCATCCGGCGGAGCGTCGGGCTAATGTGGCGGGCGCTTTCACCGTACCCGACGGACGGCGTGGCGCGCTCCCGGGAGAGCACCTCCTCCTGGTGGACGACGTGTGGACCACGGGAGCGACCGCCGTGGCGTGCGCGCGGGCGCTCCTGGGTGCGGGAGCGCGGGTGGTGAGCGTGGTGACCTTCGCCCGCGTGCAGCCGGAGCTCGACCGGTGACCGGTGCGGGACCGCCGGCGCCCGCGACGGACGCGACCTGTGGATCCCTTGCAATCACGGAGATAAAATGGCCGTACGTGTCGCCATCAACGGCTTCGGCCGGATCGGGAGGAACGTACTGCGCGCCGCGAAGAAGGCCGGCGCCAGAGACATCGACTTCGTCGCCGTCAATGACCTGACCGACACCAGGACGCTCGCCCACCTCCTCCGCCGCGACTCGGTGCACGGGCACTACCCGGGCACCGTGGAGGCGCGCGAGAACGCGCTGGTGGTGGACGGGGACGAGGTCCGGGTGTTCGCGGAGAAGGACCCGGCGAACCTCCCCTGGCGCGACCTGGGGGTGGACATCGTGATCGAGTCCACCGGCCGCTTCACCAACCGCCAGGACGCCGCCAAGCACCTGGACGGCGGCGCCCGCAAGGTGATCATCTCCGCCCCGGCCAAGAAGGAGGACATCACCATCGTCCTCGGCGTCAACGAGAACAGGTACGACCCGGTCAACCACCACGTCATCTCCAACGCGAGCTGCACCACCAACTGCCTGGCGCCCGTGGTCAAGGTGCTCCTGGACGAGTTCGGGTGGCGCCGCGGGCTGATGACCACGGTGCACGCCTACACCAACGACCAGAACATCCTCGACCTCCCCCACAAGGACCTGCGCCGCGCCCGCGCCGCCGCCGTCTCCATTATCCCCACCACCACCGGCGCGGCCAAGGCCACTGGGCTGGTGATCCCGGAGGTGAAGGGAAAGATCGACGGCATCGCCATGCGCGTCCCGACCCCGGATGTCTCCATCGTGGACCTCACCGCGGAGCTGGAGCAGGAGGTCACGGCGGAGCAGGTGAACGACGCCCTCCGCCGCGCCGCCGAGGGACGGATGAAGGGGATCCTGGCCTTCGAGGAGGAGGAGCTGGTCTCGGTCGACTTCATCGGCCACCCGGCCTCGTCGATCGTGGACGCCGCCTCCACCAACGTGCTCGCCGGGCTGGTGAAGGTGATGGCGTGGTACGACAACGAGTGGGGGTACAGCAACCGCTGCGTGGACCTGGCGCGCTACATCGGCGAGCGGCTTTAAGATTCGGTGTGGGAGGATACCCCAGCTCGTTTCGCGGGCTGGGGTATTTGCTTTGCGCTGCGGTTGAGATCTTGGGCGGACCGCTCCAGAGCCCGAAAACTGCGCGGTCTCCCTCCGCACAGTTTTTGAGGGGTACTGCGGGAACTGCGAACTGCTGAACTTCGAACACCTCGTTACCGGCTACCGATGAACAAGCTGACGCTGCGGGATCTCGGCGAGACCGGCCTCCGCGGGAAGCGCGTCCTCCTGCGGGTGGACTACAACGTCCCGCTCGACGAGCGGATGCGGATCACCGACGACACGCGGATCCGCGCCACCCTCCCCACCCTGGAACTCCTGACCGGCGCGGGGGCGCGGGTGGTGATCCTCTCGCACTTCGGGCGCCCCAAGGGGAAGCGCGTCCCGGAGATGTCGCTCCGACCCGCGGCTCAGCGGCTCTCGGAGCTCACCGACCGCAGGGTGGACTTCGTGGGGGACACGGTGGGTGAGCAGGCCGGGACCGCGGTGCGGGAGCTAGGCGACGGCGACATCCTGGTGCTGGAGAACACCCGCTTCCTCCCCGGCGAGGAGAAGAACGACCTGGAGCTGGCCCGGCAGCTGGCGGCGCTGGGGGACCTGTACGTCAATGACGCCTTCGGGGCCGCGCACCGGGCGCACTCCTCCACCGCCGGCATCGCCGAGGTGATGCGCGAAGACGGCCGCCGCGCCGTGGCGGGGCTCCTGATGGAGAGGGAGCTGGAGTACCTGGGGCGGGTGCTGGAGAGCCCGGGCAGGCCCTTTGTCGCCATCATCGGCGGGGCCAAGATCTCCGGGAAGATCGACGTGATCCAGAACCTCCTCCCCAAGGTGGACCGCCTCCTGATCGGTGGCGCCATGGCGAACACCTTCTTCCGCGCCATAGGGCTCGGGACGGGGACCTCGCTGGTGGAGGAGGACCGGGTGGAGCTGGCCGGGGAGCTGCTCCGCGGGGCCGGGGACAAGCTGGTCCTTCCGACGGACTGCGTGGTGGCGGAGCGGATGGAGGCCGGGGTGCAGACTGCCGTGGCAGATCGCGAAGCGATCCCGGACGACCGGATGGTCCTGGACGTCGGCCCCCGGACGGCGGAGGAGTACCGCGGGATCGTGGCGTCGGCGGGGACCGTGCTCTGGAACGGTCCGATGGGGGTGTTCGAGATTGCGGAGTTCGCACGGGGGACGGAGGACGTGGCGCGCGCGGTGGCGGATGCCACCGATCGGGGGGCGGTGAGCGTGATCGGCGGGGGCGACTCCGCGGCGGCGGTGGCGGAGCTCGGGCTGGCCGACCGGATCTCGCACGTCTCCACCGGCGGGGGCGCGTCGCTGGAGTTCCTGGAGGGACGGACACTCCCGGGAGTGGCGGCACTCTCGGACCGGGGGGCGGCGTGAGCGCGCTCCGCAAGCCGGTACTGGCCGGCAACTGGAAGATGCACAAGGGCCCCACCGAGACGCGGGCCTTCTTCTCCGCCTTCCTGGCGCAGCACCCGGTCCGCGACGACCGGACGGTGATCTTCTTCCCCCCAGCGATCTCGCTGCAGGCCGCCCGGGAGGCGGTGCGGGAGCGGCCGGACATCCGGCTGGGGGTGCAGGACATCTACTGGGAGCGGCAGGGCGCCTTCACCGGCCAGATCTCCGCTCCCATGGCGGCGGACGCGGGAGCCGCGTTCGTCCTGGTGGGGCACAGCGAGCGCCGCCACGTGTTCGGGGAGACCAGCGAGCAGACCGCGCGCAAGGTGCGCGCGGCGCTCGACGCCGGTCTGACCGCCGTGCTGTGCGTGGGCGAAATTCTGGGCGAGCGGCGCTCGGGGCGGGCGGAGGCGGTGGTCCGGGAGCAGCTCGGCGCGGTGCTCCCTACCCTCGATGCCGGCGACGCCGCGAGACTGGTGATCGCCTACGAGCCGGTATGGGCCATCGGCACGGGAGAGACCGCCACCCCGTGGGACGCGGCGGCCATGCACGCCGAGGTGCGCAGCCGGCTGGGCGAGGCTTTCGGAGCGGAGCGGGCGGAGGGCGTCGTGATCCTCTACGGAGGAAGCGTGAAGCCCGACAACGCCGGCGAGCTGCTGGCGGCGTCCGACGTGGACGGCGTGCTGGTAGGGGGCGCCAGCCTGGACCCCTCCGGGTTCGCGGCGATCTGCGCCGCCCCGGCTTGACAGAAGGCGCAGAGGGCCTAAGTTTTTCAGGTTCCCGGTTTTTCACTCTCACGCGCGAGCACCCGTGTTCACCTTCCTGCTGATTCTGCTGATCCTGGACGCCCTCCTCCTGATCCCCGTCGTGCTCCTCCAGTCGGGGAAGGGCGGCGGCCTCGCGGCCATGGGAGGCGGTGCGGGGACGGATACCCTCCTCGGGGGGCGCCACGCCGCGACCCTCCTGACCAAGGCGTCGTGGTGGGGCGGTGGGATCTTCCTGGCGTTGTCGCTGGCGCTCTCGCTGATGTCGTCCAGCGGCCAGCAGCGGCGCTCCTCGATCCTCCGTGAGGAGGCGACGGGGGCTCCGGCCACCACCTCGCCGGCACTCCCCGATCTATCGCCGGCCCCGGCGGGACGGCAGGGAGCGGCCCCGGCGCCCGCGTCGCCGGCCGGCCAGGGAGCGCAGCCCCGGCAGGCTCCCGCGCCGAAGCAGTAGCGAGCGCATCCCTCCCGGAGTGTGGGGATGAGCGGACCGCGCGCGCGGTCCGCTCTTTTTTGTACCGCCCGGGGAGGATTCCACCCCCCGGTGCCGGCTCTCCTGGCCGGCGTATGGATCGGC
>DATAAL010000035.1:0-3496 GCA_036260145.1 Longimicrobiaceae bacterium
GGGGGGCCCGTCGCGCGGGGGACGGGAGCGGGGGGGCTCAACGGTCGCTGTCGGCGAGGCGGCCCGAGCCGTTCCGGAAGAAGGTCCGGATGGAGCGCGCCAGCCCCTCCGCGATCCGGCGCTGGTGGCGCGAGGTGGTGAGCACGTCCTCCTCCTCCGGGTTGGTGATGAAGCCGATCTCCACCAGTACCGCGGGCATGAAAGCGCCGTTCAGGACGTAGAACCCCGCCTGCTTCACCCCGCGATTCGGCCCCGGGTGGACCTCCTCCAGCTCATCCTGGATGATCGCCGCCCAGTCGTTGGAGTCGCGGAGGTACTTGTTCTGGCGCAGGTCGTGGAGGATGAAGCTGAGCGGGTCCACCCTCCCGGGGGTGTCCCTCTCGTACCGCTGTGCCGCGTTCTCCATCTGCTCCACCCGGCGCGCGTCCTCCGTCTTGGCCTCGGAGAGGAAGTAGGTCTCGAACCCCCGCGCCGCGCGGCTGTTGTTGGCGTTGCAGTGGATGGAGATGAAGAGCGCGGGCTGACCCTCGCCGCGCCAGCGGTTGGCCAGGCGCGCGCGGTCGCGCAGGGCGATCAGGGTGTCCTGGTCGCGCGTCATCCGCACCTCGAAGGTGGAGTCCTCCCGGAGGATGGCGGCGAGCTGCCGGGCCACGGCTAGCGTCACCATCTTCTCCTGCGCCCCACCGGGACCGAGCGCGCCCGGGTCCACCCCCCCGTGCCCCGCGTCCACCACCACCAGCTTCCGTCGCGCCGCGGCGGGGGGAGCGGTCCGCCCGGGGGCGGGGCGGGAGGGCGCGGGCGTCACGGGCCCGCCGCGCACCTCCGGAGCCGCGGCGGACGCGGTCCGCGGCGGGGGGGTGCGGACCCGCCGGAGGGTGCGGGTGGCCAGCTCCACCTGGACCGACGGGATCCCCATGCGGGGGAGGAACTCGACGAAGAACTGCGTGGGGAGGAAGGTGACCCCGCCCGCCGTGTACACCGGGAACGCCATCCGGTGCGTCTCCCCGCCCACGGTGAACTCGGCCGAGTCGGCGCGGAAGCGGATCTCCCGGTCGCCGATGCGGACCTCCACCTCTTCGCCCCGGGACGCCACCTCGCCCCCGAGCGAGACCAGCGTGGAGACGGGGAGCGCCGCGTACCCCTGCCCCCGCTCGGGGCGGAGGGTGAGGGTCTCGCGCCCGCTCTCCACCCGCCAGGACTCCGGTCTCTGCTGGGCACTCGTGGAGCGGGGAAGGAGGCAGGCGAGTCCCAGCGCCAGGGCCAGGAGGCGCGTGGGACGCCTACTCCTTGAAGGCACGCTGGATCTCGCGCTCGGCGTCCCGGCGCCGCAGGTCGTCACGCTTGTCATGGAGCTTCTTGCCGCGGACCAGGGCCAGGTTGACCTTGGCGATCCCGCGGGTGAAGTGGATGTCCAGAGGGATCAGGGTGAGCCCCGACTTCTCCACCTGGCCGATCAGCTTGCGGATCTGGTTCCGGTGCAGGAGGAGCTTGCGGGGGCGGAGCGGGTCGTGGTTGAAGCGGTTCCCCTGCTCGTACGGGGAGATGTGCACGTTGTACAGCCACACCTCGCCGTTTTCCACCCGGGCGAAGGCGTCCTGCAGGTTGGCGCGCCCGTCGCGGAGCGATTTGACCTCGGTCCCCTGCAGGACGATCCCCGTCTCCCAGGTGTCGAGGACGTGGTACTCGTGCCGTGCCTTCCGGTTCTGCACGACGATCCTGGGAGCGGCGGGCTCCTTCTCTCCTCCGGGCTTGTTCATCGGGAAGCGGAAAGGGTATGGAAGATATGCGTGCGGCGGGCGCTCCTCCAGGCCCCTCGCGGATGCAGCCGGCGTCAGTAGATGATGACGGGGGTCCCGACCTCCACCTCGTAGAAGAGCCGCCGCGCGTCCTCGTTGGTCATGCGGATGCACCCGTGGGAGACCGGCTGCCCCAGGAGCTCCGGCCGGTTGGTCCCGTGGATGGCGATCTGCTCCTCCAGGTACATCGCGGTGGTGCCCAGCATCCCCGCCTCACGCCGCTTGGGCGAGTCCATGGGCGGGATCGGCTCCCCGCGCTCCACGAAGGCCCAGTCCGGGACGATCCACACCGGGTCCTTCTCCTTGAACTGCACGCGGAACATCCCGCGCGGGGTGGAGAAGTCCCACTTCTGCCCCGCGCCCTCCAGCCGGGTCCCCGTCCCTGTCCCGACCACCGCGGACCAGATCACCCGCTCCTCCTCCATGAGGTAGAGCCGGTGCTCCGCCAGGGAGATCACCACGTAGCGGCCCTCCACGGTGACCGGGGGGTCGCGGTAGCGGGCCGTCCCCTCGCGCTCCACACCGTGGGCGATGGCCAGCGGAGACACGGGGAGCCCCTGCGCTCCGGCTGCCCGGGGACCGACGATGAAGACCAGCGCCGCCACGGCCAGCAGCAGGCGCACTCCCGCACTCGCGTTCCTCACGTTCACGCTCACTCCAGCAGCTCCTTCTGACGTCGGCGGATCCGGTACAGGTCGTACACCTGCCCCACCTCCCCACCGAGTATGAACACCACGGCCGAGTAATAGATCCAGAACACCAGGACCACCAGCGTCGCGACCCGGCCGTACATGGTGCCGTAGTTCGCGACGTAGGTGACGTACCAGGTGAAGACCGACTTGAGCAGCTCCCAGACCACCGAGGCGAACATCGCGGCCACCAGCGAGATCCGCCACGGGATGCGACGCGCCGGGAGGTAGCGGTACATCACCACGAACATCACGAAGATGAACCCGAAGGCGAGGAGCCGCGCGTACACCGCCTCCGCCACCGGGATGTAGTAGCCCCGCTCCCCCAGCCAATCCTCGCCGAAGCTCCGGATGGCATCCAGCCCCAGGGTGATCCCGGTGTTGGCCAGGAAGAGCGTCCCGGCCACCAGCACCATCTGCGCGTCGAAGATCTTCCCCCCGATGATCCCGCGGTCATCCTCCAGGTCGAAGACGTGGCGCAGCACGGTGCGTAGCGTCCCGAAGAGCCGGGTGGAGGTCCAGATGAAGAGGGCCACGCCGAGGATCCCGAACTGCGTCCGCCCGCCGATGATGGCCCTCACCAGGTCGCGCGTGTAGCGGACCACCGTCTGGGAAGGGGGGAGGATGGAGACGACGTAGTTCACCGCGGTCTGCTCGGGGTCGTCCACCACCCGGGCGAGGACGTAGCCGAAGATGGCCACGATGAGGAGGAGAAAGGGGACCGCCGCCACCAGGATGTTGAAGGCGATCCCCCCGGCGAGGAAGAAGATGTCATCCTGCCCGGCCTTGTTGTAGACCCGGACGGTGAAGTCCCACGTCCCCCGGAGGATACGGACAAGCGCCGCCCGGGCGGCGCCCGCGATGCTGACCGCACGTGCCGTCCGGGTCCGGTCTCCCATCGGGGAGATGGTAGGTTGCAGCGGGCGGCCCGTCAACGATCCCCTACCCCCGGTTCATAGCAGGGGCTCGTTCCCCGCGTCCTCCACGGTCACCTCCGTGATGACGATGTCC
>DATAAL010000036.1:0-7938 GCA_036260145.1 Longimicrobiaceae bacterium
GCCCACCCCCGCCGCTCCGTTTTGGCACGGGAGATGAAAAGGCCCACCAGTGACGTATCGGGAACATTGCTCGTCCTCCATACCCAGGAGACCCCGTCGGTTGGACACCCGATCCTGGTCGCCACCATGAAGAGAACCCCGCGTCTTCTCGCTCTCCTGCTCCTTCTCGGTGCGGCGTGCCGCGACGGTACGGGCCCCGGAAACCCCACCCCCTCGGCCGTCCGGGGAGAGGTCACGGCCGGCGACCGGCAGACCGGTACCGTGGGAGACACCCTGGCCCGCCGGGTGGAGGTCGTCGTCACCGACGCCGCTGGAAGGCCAGTCCCCGATGTCTCCCTGGAGTGGCGCATCCTCTCCGAGCGTGGGGGCGAGTTCCGCTTTCCGCTGACCCGCACCGACGCGCAGGGACGCGCCGCCAACGCGTGGACGATGGGAACCCGGGTCGGGGAGCACCTGGCGGAGGTGGTCGCCGTGCTCGCAGGCCGGCGCGAGGTCCTGGACACCGTGCGCGCCACGGCGAGGGCCGGGGCGCCACAGCGACTGGAGCTGGTGGGCGACACCGCGCGCTACGCCTCCCTGGACGATACCCTGCGGCTCGTGGTGCGGGGGGAGGACCGCTTCGGCAACCCCGTCCCCGCCTCCGAGCTGCGGCCCCGCTGGAGCTCGGACACCCCCGACGTGGCGAGCGTCGACTCGGCGGGAGCGGTGCGCGCGGTGGGGCACGGGAGCGCGGTGCTCTCGGCCGCGGCGGGGAGCGCCGTCGTCCGGCTCCGCCTGGTGGTGGATGCCCGCATGGAGGTGTTCCCGGTGATGGCGAACACGCCGCAGCACATCACCTTCGCCCAGAACGGAAGCCGGCTGGTGGCCCTCGCGGAGGAGGCGAGATACCCGGGCGGGTCGTTCACCTGGGGGCTCGTCGCCTTCGACTTCGACAACGGACGGTGGAGCGCGCGCGACCTGGGGACCACCTTCTCGGGGTGGTTCTACGGCTCGCTCCACGTGACCCCGGGAGGGACGGCGTACGCCGCCGTGGGGAGCGGTCTCTTCTCCTCCTCGGCGCCGCAGGCGTGGGGGACGGTGCCGGAGTGGTGGAGCGCCGTCCAGGTGGACGGGGTGGGGAACACCCTGTTCCTGCTGGCCCCTCGCCCCGGCTCGACCAGCCGCGACTCCATGACCGTCTACCGCAGCTCCGGGGGCACCACGGCCGACCTCCAGCTCCCGCATTCCGTCCTGACCTACCAGAGCTTCTCCACCCTGGCCGCGGCGGGCGAGAACGAGGTGTACCTCACCCCCCGGAGCGGTCCGATGATGTACTGGAACGGCTCCGGGTGGAGCGCGGTGCAGGGGCCGGACGGAGAGTTCGCCGGGGCGATCGTGGATGTCGTCTCGCACCCGCAGGGTGGACCCGTGCTGGCCTACCGGGAGACGGGCGGCGTCTTCCTCCTCCGCGCCGGGCGGGCCGAGGCGGTCCCGAACCCCTTCAGCGACCGCGGGATCGCGATACGCAAGGGGGCGTTGAGTCGGGACGGGCAGCCATACCTCATTTCCGAGGGCGCGGTGGCCTTCCGTACCGCCGCGGGCTGGAAGCAGTACGCATTGCGCGGCGACTGGTACGGCCGCGCCGTCTGGCCGGACACGACGCCCGGTGTGCTGTGGGTGGCCGTGAACCGGCGCGCGCCCTCCGCCACGACCTCCTTCCAGTGGGAGCTGCTCTTCGTTCGCATCCGCACGGGACTACGGTAGCCATGAGCACTCGACACGCAGCCGGCGCCGCCCGGCACCGCTCCACGCCCTTCCGCCCCCGGCCGGGAAGGGCCGCGACGATCCCCCTGGTCGCGATGCTCGGGCTTGCCGCCCTTGCCGCCTGCGACGACAACGGGCCGTCCGGTCCGGCGGCCGGCGATCTGGTGGCCTCGGTCACGGGAGACGCCCAGTCGGGGACCGTAGGGAGAGCTCTGGCGGACTCGGTGTCCGTGCGCGTCACCACCCGCTCCGGTGCCCCGGCGCGCGGCGTGACGCTGGAGTGGCAGGTGGTCTCCGGGGGAGGCGGGGAGCTGCTGGCTCCCTCCACCCGGACCGACCGTGAGGGACGCTCCGCAAACCTCTGGGTGCTCGGGACGCGCGCCGGGGAGCAGAGGGTGGAGGTGCGCGCGCGGGTGGGGAGCGAGGTCGCGGTGCTGGACACCCTGACGGCCCGGGCGGCGCCGGGGGCGCCGTACCAGCTCCAGCTCGTGGTGGACACCGCCCGGGTGCTGGCGGTGGGGGACACCTTCCGGCTCGCGGCGCGGGCGGAGGACCGCTACGGCAACCCCATCCCCGCGGCGGACCTACAGCTCACGTGGCGCGCCCTGAACCCCGACGTGGTTTCGGCCGACGCCTCCGGCAGGCTCCGCGCGGTGGGGGTCGGCGAGGGGGTGGTGGAGGTCCAGGCGGGCGAGGTGCGGACGCGCGCGGTGATCCCGGTCCGTGTGCGGGTGGACCGGATCTCCTCCCCCTTCAGGATGTCCTCCGCCGGGGTCTCGCTGCTGCGTGAAGCGGCCGGACGGGTGGTGGGGCTGGGGACCTTCACCTCGCACGCGACCACGGGGCCGATCGTCTGGGACCTGCGCGACACGGTCTGGGAAGGGCAGGTCATGGGATCGTCCCCGCCTGCGTCCGCCCTGCACGTCACCCCCTCCAGGGCGGTGTACGCCCGGTTCATCGAGGTGCGGCGCTCCGCCGGGCCGGGGGAGCCGTGGAGCGTGGTGGACGAGCTGAAGCACTGGTACTCGTTCACCGGATCCGGGGAGGTGCTCTTCGGCTCCACCCTCTCGGGGTACCCCTGGGAGTCCACCTGCCGGATGAAGGTGGAGCGCTACGCGGCGGGCGCGCTCACCGACCTGGCCCTCCCCGTGGCGTATTCGAGGTGCGACCATGATACCAACGTCCTGCTGGCGGCAGGCGGGGAGCGGGAACTATACCTGTCCAGCTCCCGGGGGACGCTGTACTGGAACGGGAGCGCCTGGACCGAGGTGAATCTGCCGGGCGGGGAGGGTCCGCTGGTCGCCTCTCGACTCGCGGCCCCTCCCGGCGGCGGGCCGGTGCTCGCGGTGGTGGGGCGGAGCCTGCTCTACCTGCTGAGGAACGGGGAGGCGACCCGGATCCGCAACCCGGTGGAGGACGCCGGGGGGACCATCGGTGGGGCCATGGTGGACGCGGTGGGAAGGGTGTCCCTGACCGACCGCGAGGGGGTGCTCTTCCAGACGGCCCAGGGATGGACGCGCTATCCCAACTCCGAGGGGTGGACCGCCGGCGCGATCACCCCCGGCAGCGACGGGAGCGTCTGGGTGTCGGTGTCGCGTCCCACCGAGGAGATGGGCCGTTTCAGCCCGGTGCTGGAGTTCGCCCTCTGGCGGATCCGGACGCGCGCGCCGTAGGCCGGTGCCGAGGGCCAGGGACTCAAGCGAGGAGGGCGGTGCCGGCCATCGGCACCGCCCTCCCGTGTTTCTCCGCCACGGACCGAGATCACCGCCGCTCAGTCCGCCGCCACCGTCTCCGCCGGCACCCGCTGGTTGGCGTACGTCCGCGCCGGCGCATGCGGACGCCCGGCGAACCGCTTCCTCGCCCAGGTCACCGCGTCGTCCAGGAGCGTGTACACCACCGGCACCACGAACAGCGTCAGCAGCGTGGAGGTGACCAGTCCGCCGATCACCGCGTGCGCCATCGGGGCGCGCTGCTCCGACCCCTCGCCCAGGGCCAGCGCCAGCGGGATCATCCCGAAGATCATCGCCATGGTGGTCATGATGATCGGGCGGAGCCGCACCCGCGCCGAAGAGAGGATCGCCTCGGTACGTGGCATCCCCTGCTCGCGCTGGTGGTTCACGAAGTCCACCAGCAGGATCCCGTTCTTGGTCACCAGGCCCATCAGCATGACAATGCCGATCATCGTCATCACGTTCAGGTTCCCGCCGGTGAGCCAGAGCGCCAGCCCCACTCCCAGGAAGCTGAGCGGGAGCGCAAGCATGATCGCCAGGGGCTGGAAGAACGACCCGAAGAGCGAGGCCAGGATCAGGTAGATGAACACCACCGCCAGGAGAAGCGCCGACCCCACATACCCCTTGGTCTCCTCCAGGCTCTGCACGTCGCCCGTGAACACCGCGCGGTACCCCGCCGGAAGCCCGATCCGGTCGATCGCCTCACGCGCCGCGTTCGCCACGTCGCCCACGTTATGCCCCGGGAGCACCCCGGCCGAGAGCGAGACCTGCCGCTCCAGGCTGCGCCGCTCGATGGACACCGGCCCGGTACCCGCCCGGATATCGGCCACGTCCGCCAGCGGGATCATCGCCGGGCGGCGCGTCGTCTCGTCCAGGTTGCTGCTGGTCACGGGAATGGACGCCACGTCTGCCGCCGAAGTGCGCAGGGAGTCCGGGTACACCACGATCACGTCGTGCGAGTACCCCTGCGGATCCTCCCACCGCGTGGCGCGCTGCCCGGTGAAGAGCGGCTGCAGTGTGGAGCCGATGCTCTCGATCCCCACCCCCGCGGCCCAGGCCCGCTGCCGGTCCACCTCTACATCCAGCTGCGGGATCTCGTCGTCCTGGCCGGAGTTGGGCTCCGCGATCCCCGGGACGTCGCGGAGCGCGTCCAGCACCTGCGCCGCCGCGGCCTGGAGTGTGGTGAACTCCGGACCCTGCACGTTGACCTGGATCGGCTGCCCGCGCCCGCCGAAGATGGTCGGCGTCCCCGAGATGTTGGCCCGAATGCCCGGGATGCGCCGCAGCTCACCGCGGAGCGCCGTCTGGATCTCCTCCTGGGAGCGTTCGCGCTCGTTCTTGTCCTTGAGCTTGACGAAGATCTGTCCGCCGCTCGGCGTTCCCCGGAACCCGCCGCCGATGGACATGTAGGTGTACTCCACCTCGGGCTGCCGGCGGAGGAAGCGGTCCAGCTCGCGCCCCTTCTCGATGGTGTACTCCAGGCGCGACCCGGGCGGGGCGCGGAAGCCCACGTTGAACTCCCCGCCGTCGAAGTCCGGCATCCAGGTGAAGCCCAGCGCCGGGAGGATCACCGCGGCGGCCCCGATGGAGGCGAGCGCCCCCACCAGCACCTTGACGCGGTGTCCCAGCGCCCACTTCAGCCAGAGCGGGTAACGGTCCGCCACCGCCTCGAAGCGGTCGTTGAACCAGTGGGCGAAGCGGACCACGGGGTTGCGGGGCTTCCGCCCCCCCGCGTGCCCCTGGGAGCGCGCCTCCACCTCCGGGTCGGGCCAGATGCTGGAGAGCATCGGGTCGAGGGTGAAGGAGACGAAGAGCGACACCAGTACCGCGAACGCCACCGTCACCCCGAACTGGAAGAAGATCTTCCCGATCATCCCCCCCATGAAGGCCACGGGGATGAACACCGCCATGACCGCCAGGGTGGTGGAGACCACCGCCAGACCGATCTCGCTGGTCCCCTCGCGCGCCGCCGTGTGGTGGTCCTTCCCCATCTCCAGGTGGCGCACGATGTTCTCGCGGACCACGATGGCGTCGTCGATCAGCAGGCCGATGGAGAGCGCCAGCGCCAGCAGCGTCATGGTGTTCATCGTGAAGTCGAAGAGCCACATCACGAAGAACGCCGAGATGATGCTGATGGGGAGCGCCAGGCCGGTGATGACCGTGGAGCGCCAGGAGTTCAGGAAAAGGTAGATGATGAGGATGGTGAGCACCGCGCCCAGCATCAGCTCGTGCTGCACCGAGTCCAGCGAGGCGCGGATCCGCTGCGAGTCGTCGCGGATCACCGACAGCTTCACATCCTGTGGAAGGGTGCGCTCCAGCTCCGCGGCCGCGGCGCGCACCTTGTCCGCCACCTCCACGGTGTTGGTCCCCGCCACCTTGAGGATGTCGATGGAGACCGCGGGGACGTCGCTCATGAAGGCCGCGCTGCGCCGCTCCGCCGTCCCATCCACCACCGTCCCCAGCTCCCGCAGGCGCACCGGCACCCCGTCGCGTACCGCCACCACGATGTCCGCGAAGGCCCGGGGGTCCTCCACCCGTCCGGTGACGCGGATCAGGCGCTCGGTGGAGCCGCGTCGGACGCGCCCCGCCGGGACCTCCTGGTTCTCGCGCTGCAGCGCCGACATCACCTGCCCCGGGGAGATCCCGTAGGCACGTATGGCGTCGGGGTTGAGCTGCACCTTGATCTCGCGCCGGGCGCCGCCGACCACGTTGACGCCGCCCACCCCGGGGATGGCCTCGAAGCGGGTGGAGATCACCTCGTCCGCGATGGTGGTGAGGTCGCGCAGGGGGCGGTCGCCGCTCTGCAGCGCGAGCGACATGATGGGCCGCTCGTTGGGGTCGAAGCGGATGATGGTGGGGTCATCGATCCCCGGCGGGAGCTGGCGCCGGATGCGCGCCACCTTGGACTGCACCTCCTGCTGGGCGGCCATCACGTCCACCTCCAGCTCGAGCTGCACCCGCACCATGGAGCTCCCCTCCATGGAGGTGGAGGTGACCTCCTTGATCCCCTGGACGGTGTTCAGCGCCTCCTCGATGGGGCGCGACACCTCGCGCTCCACCACCTCGGGGGACGCCCCGGGGTAGGAGGTCTGCGCCACCACCACGGGGTAGGTGACGTCCGGGTACTCGTCGATGGCGAGCCGCCCGTAGGAGACGACGCCCAGCACCACCAGCGCCACCATCATCATGGTGGCGAACACCGGCCGCCGGATGGATACGTCGGAGAGGAACATAGTAGGCCCCTTCTGCTAGCGCTCCCGCGGTCCCCGGCGTCCGCCCGGCCCGCCCTGGCCGGCCATGCGGACCTTCATCCCCTTCCCCAGCATCCCCACGTTCCCCACCACGATCCGGTCGCCCTCGGCCAGGCCGCCCACGATCTGGACCAGGCCCTGGGCCTCGTCGGTGAGCCCGGTCGTGACCTGGGCCACCTCCAGCTCGTCGCCCCGGATCCGGTACACGATGGGTCCGGAGCCCTCCGGCCCGTCGTGCAGCGCCGTGGACGGGACCACCAGCGCATCGCTCACGACGCGAGCCACGATCCGCCCGCTGGCGAAGGTCCCCGCCTTGAGGCTCCCGTCGCGGTTGGGGACCTGCACGTAGACAGTGACGGCGCGGGAGGCCGGGTCCACCGACGGCCCGATGCGGGCGACCCGCCCCTCGAAGCTGCGCCCGTTGGCGGTGAAGCGGACCGCCTGTCCCACCTGCACTCCGGCGGCGCTCCGCTCCGGCACCGCGGCCGCGAGCTCCAGGACGTCGCCGCGCACCAGGGTGAAGAGGGACGCCGCCCGGTTCACGTGCTCGCCGGGGTTCACTGTCCGGCGCTCCACCACCCCCGAGGTGGGGGCGAGGACGCGGGTGTCGCCCACCCGGTTGCTGCTGCTCTGCAGGCGCGCCTCCGCGGCGGCGACCCGGGCGCGCGCGGCGGCCACAGCCTGCTCCGCCAGCCGCACATCCCGTTCCGGGACGGCACCCTGGGAGTGCAGCTCGCGCGTCTGCTCCAGGTTCCACTGGGCGGTTCCCAGCTCGCTCCGCGCCGCGGCCACGTCGGCCCGGGCGCTGCGCTGCTCGCCGGCCTGGTCGCTGGCCTCGAAGCGGGCCAGGAGCTGCCCCGCGCTCACCGGCTGCCCCTCGCGGACGTACACCTCCATCACGTCGCCCTCGATGCGTGCGCGGACCTCGCTCCGCTCCAGCGGGGCGAGGGTGCCGGTGACGGGGATGGCGTCCTCCATCGCCGTGCGGCGCGGGGAGGCGACGTCGGTGACGGCCAGCGTGACGCCGGCGTTGCGGCCCCCGCCCGGCCCCCCGGGGCCCCCGCCCCTGGGGGCCTCGGCGCCCGCATCGCGCGAGCAGCCGGCGGCGGTGGCGAGGACGGCGGCCAGCGCCGCCGCGCGGATCCTGCTATGGACGCGTTGCACGGACATCGGTCTCGGAAGTGGAAGTCGCGGGCGCCCGGGCGCCCGCCGGG
>DATAAL010000037.1:0-3483 GCA_036260145.1 Longimicrobiaceae bacterium
TTCCTCCGCGGCGGAGGGCGGCGACGGTCACGGGGGTGTCGATGTCGTAGAAGAAGAGCGGATCGATGCCGTCCGCGGCGAGGGCGTCGACGATGCGTGCCCCCTCGTGCACGTAGGAGCCCACCAGCACCGCGTCCGCCTCGCGCGCCTCCGCCACCGCCTCCGCCGCCGCCGCCTCCCACTCCGGGTACAGCACCAGCCGGCAGAAGCCGGGCTTCGGCAGGTCGCGGTTCGCGCGGTACCAGGGGGCGTCCCACTCGTAGAAGGCCACCTCGTGCCCGCGCGCCGCGAAGGCCCGCAGCAGCGCCCGGTAGGTGGTGGCGTGCCCGTTCCCCCAGCTCGACGAGATCGACAGCCCGAAGACCACCAGCTTCATGCCACGCTCTCCATCTCCCGGGGGGTCCGCAGGATCCCGTCCAGGAGCCGCGCCCGCTGCCCGTAGGTGTGGTCGCGGAGCGCCCGCCGCCGCGCCGCCTCCCCGATCCTCCTGGCCCGCTCGTCGTCCGTCTCCCGCACCCAGCGCGCCACCTCCTCCGCGTCGCGGGCCACCAGGATCTCCTCCCCCGGCGCGAAGAACTCCTCGATCCCCCGCCAGGCGTCCGTCACCTGGCACGCCGCCGCCCCCGCTGCCTCGAACATCCGCGTCGCCGGGGACCACCCGTTCTCCACCATCGACTCCCGGTGGACGTTGAGCACCAGCCGCGCCGCCGCGTTCACCTGGTTGTGGCGCGCGGTGGGGACGTGCCCCAGGTAGGTCACGTTCTCCGGCAGCGGCTTGTCCCCCCACCCCTCGCCCCCCAGGGCGAAGCGCGCCTCCGGGCAGAGCGCCGCCGCCCGCAGGAAGAACTCCTCCACCCGCGCCTCCCGGTCCGGGAGGCGGTTCCCCATGAAGAGCAGGTCCCACTCCGGCGCCCCGGCGCGCTCCAGCGGGCGGTGCTCCTCCGGGTCCAGCCCGTTGTACACCGGGGTGCACGCCCGCGCCCCCCAGCGCCGGTACGCCGCCACCACCGGGGGGCCGCCCCCGTAGGTGAGGACGTGGTTGTAGCGGGGGATGCAGGCGCGGAAGGGGTCCGCCGGCCGTTCCGTGGTGGCAATCCGCCCCAGCGTCACCGGGGCGTCCACGTCCAGGAACGCGGTCCGCGCGGCGCCGCCGCTCCGCTCCGCCACCGCCGCCTCCAGCTCCGCGTCCCACACCCCCACCCCGCTGCACTTGACCACCCAGTCGCTCGTCGCGAACGCCTCCTCCAGCAGGGCGTCGCGCTCCGACTCGCTCCGGTACACCACCACTCGCGCGTACTCCGGGTCCGTCGCCAGGTCGCGGTTCTGCTGCCGGCCGTAGGCGTCCGGCTCGCAGAAGGTGATCCGGTGCCCCAGCCCGTGCAGAGCGCGCAGCAGGCCGCGGTAGTAGGTGGCGGCGCCGTTCCAGTAGGAGGAGACCAGCGACGAGCCGAAGAAGGTCAGGTGCATGCAGCCCCCGCGGAGACGGGGGAGCCCGCGCTCCCCGCCGCACCCAGCTCCTCCACGATCTCCAGGAGCTGCGTGGCGCGGTGGTCGCAGGTGTGCCGGGCCCGGAGGGTTTCCAGACCGCGCGCCGCCTGCTCCGCCCGCGCGTCCGCGTCGACGCAGAAGCGGTGCAGCGCCTCGGCCATGGCCGCCGGCGTCCCGGCGACCACGTAGTCGCCGGGGCGGAAGAGTCCCTCCGCGTCGATCCATGGGGCGGAGACCAGCGGGATCCCGCAGGCCAGCGCCTCGAAGACGCGGATGGTGGGGATCCCCCGCAGCGCCTGCACGTAGGTGCGCCGGGGGACGTGCAGCGTCGCGCGCGACACTGCGAAGATCTCCGGGACGCGGAGCGACGGGGCCCATCCGCGGAACTCCACCCCCGCGTCGCGCAGCTCGGCCAGGGCGTACTCCGGGTACCGGACCCCGTGGGCGGTCCAGCGCAGCTCCGGGAAGCGGCGCGCCGCGTCCAGCCAGAAGCTACACAGCTCCTCGGTGCGCTCCTCGTCGCCCCAGTTCCCGATCCACACCACGTCCTGCGTCTTCGGGCGGTCCAGCGGGCGGAAGCGCACCGTGTCCGCGGCCTCGTGGAAGGTCCAGGCGCGCTCCACCCCGAAGCGCTCCCGGTACACCTCGCGCAGCACCTCGCCGAAGGCCAGCACCCCGTCGTAGGCCCCCAGGCGGAAGCGGGCGATCTGCTCCGGCTGGCTCCAGGGGCGGTGGTGGGTGTCGTGGAAGATCCGCAGCGCGCCGCCTCCCACGACCTCCGCCAGCGTGTTGACCACGTGCGGGTCGTTCCACTCGTGGACGATCACCACGTCGGCGTCCGCCGTGGCGGCGCGCAGCTCCTCGGCGAGTCCGGGGCGTTCCCGCGCGTCGTAGGAGCGCACCTCAATCTCCGGGTAGCCGCGCGCGAACTCCACGATCGGCTCCACTCCGTGGTCGGCCAGGAGGTTCTCCACCGACCAGGCGCGGCGCGGCTCCCAGCTCGTCACCCGGTGCCCCATACGGGTCAGCGAGCTCATCAGCCCGCGCAGGAAGTGGGCGTTGCCGTGGTTCCAGTCCGAGACCGCGCTGTGGACGAAGAAGACGAAGTTCATGCGACGGAGACCATCCTGTGTGGGGGGAGCGGGGCGCCGGGGCGCCCCGCGACCAGCTCCCGGTACAGCGCCAGATACGCGGCGGCCATGCGGGGCGCGGCGTAGCGGCGGGTCGCACGGGTGCGCGCCGCGTGGGCCAGGTGCGCGCAGCGCCCGGGGTCGTCGCGCAGCTCCGCCAGCGCGCCGGCGAGTGCCTCCGCGTCCCCCGGAGGGAAGAAGAGGGCGCACCCGTTCCACAGCTCGCGGAAGGAGCCGATGTCGCTGAGCACCAGCGCGCACCCGTGGAACGCCGCCTCCAGCGGCGCCAGCCCGAACGGCTCGTACAGCGAGGGGGCGGCGTAGACGCTCGCCCGGGAGAGCCAGGCGTCCACCTCCGCCCGTTCCACCCGCCCGTGCGCCACCAGGTGCCGGGGCTCGAAACGGTCGACACCCGGCCCCACCGTCTCGCCCAGCAGGTGCACCGGAGGCGCGGCGTCGCCCATCACCCCGCCCAGGATCCCGGCGGCGGCGTCCAGCACGCGCGCCCCCTTGGCCTCGTCCCAGGCGCGCCCCGCGCTCAGCACCAGGAAGCCGGGGCCCACCTGGGGCTCCCCCCGCGGCCCGCCCTCCGGCGGGACCGCGCCGTTGTGGATCACCCGGTCCGCGGCCCGGCCGTAGTGCCGGAGGATCAGCCCCGACTGGTACGCCGTGGGCGTCACCACCGCGTCCGCGGCGGCGATCCCCGCGCGCACCCAGGCGGCGTAGCGCTCCCACTCCGCGGGGGCGTCCTGTCCCTGCGTCTCGCTGAACCAGGAGAGGACGTCGCTGTGCACCGCCACCAGCACGGGTGCCGTGAACTCCTGGACGGCGTACGCCATCTGGTTGAGGTGCACGACGTCGGCGT
>DATAAL010000038.1:0-2948 GCA_036260145.1 Longimicrobiaceae bacterium
CTGGCCACGGTGGACGCGGGGATGCGGCGCTTCGACGAGATCGCCCCGGCGGGGGGGAGCGGGACCATCGACGGGAAGGATGTCTTCCGCCTGTACGACACCTATGGCTTCCCGCTGGACCTCACCGAGCTGATGGCGCGGGAGCGTGGCTACGAGGTGGACTCCCCGGGCTTCGAGGAGGAGCTGGAGGCGCAGCGGCGCCGCTCGCGCGAGGACCGTGCCGCCTCGGGGCTGGTGGTAGAGGCGGACGCCCTGGCCGACGGGTGGGAGGTCCTCCCGGGAGCCGAGGAGGCGGAGCAGGAGTTCGCCGCGTACCGCGCCACCGCCACGGAGACGGAGGTGCTCGCCTTCCGCTGGATGGACGACGGCCGGCTGGCGCTGCAGCTCCGCGAGAACCCCTTCTACGCCGAGAGCGGCGGACAGATCTCCGACACGGGGCACGCCCGCGGCGACGGGTGGACCATGCGGGTGAACGAGGTGCGCAAGGTGTCGGGACGGATCGCGGTGATCGGGCCCGTGGAGGGCGACTTCCGCCCCGGTCCGGTGCGCGCGGAGGTGGAGGAGCCGCTCCGCCGCGACACCGAGCGCAACCACACCGCCACCCACCTCCTGCACGCCGCCCTCCGCGTGACGCTCGGCGAGCACGTGCACCAGATGGGCTCGCTGGTGGCGCCCGACCGCCTCCGCTTCGACTTCTCGCACTCCGGACCGCTTACGGAGGAGGAGATCCGGACCGTGGAGGACCTGGTGAACCGCGGCGTCTGGAACAACGCCCCGGTCCAGGCGCACGAGATGCCCTACCGCGAGGCGCTGGAGCGGGGTGCCATGGCGCTCTTCAGCGAGAAGTACGGCGACCGGGTGCGGGTGATCGACATCCCCGGCGTCTCCATGGAGCTGTGCGGCGGGACGCACGTGCGCACCACCGGACAGATCGGCCTCTTCCGCATCGTCTCCGAGTCCGGGGTGGCGGCGGGGGTGCGGCGCATTGAGGCGGTCACCGGACCGCAGGCGTTCGAGCGGGTGCGCCGCGACGAGGCGACGCTCCGCGAGGCGGCGCGGCTCCTCCGCACCCGCGAGGACAACCTCCTCCCCCGTATCCAGGGGCTCCAGGAGGAGCTGCGCGAGGCGCAGCGGCAGCTCGAGCGCGCCCGCTCGCTGGGGAGCGCGGACGTGGTCGGGCAGCTCCTGGGCACGGCCACCGACCTGGATGGCGCCCGGGTGCTGGCGGCGACGGTGGGGGTGGCGGACGCGGACGAGATGCGCGCCCTGGGCGACCGGCTGCGGGAGCGGCTGGGGAGCGGGGTGGCGGTACTCGCGGCCCAGCTGGGCGACCGCGTGGCTCTCCTGGCGGTCGCCACGGACGACATGATCCAACGCGGGATCCGCGCGGACGCCGTGCTCCGCGAGGTGGCCGGGGCGGTCGGCGGGCGCGGGGGGGGGAAGGCCCACATGGCGCAGGGGGGGATCCCGGACCCTGCCCGCATGGACGAGGCGCTGGCTCACGTCCCCGAGGTGGTCCGGCCGCTCCTGGCCGGCGCCCCGGCTTGACTCCCGCGGAGCGCTGGCTGCGCGAGCGGCTGGCCGATGCTCCCCCGCACCTCCTGGACACCATGGCCGGCGTTCTCCCCGCGGAGGCGCCCACGGTCCCGGATGCGCTGGCGGAGGGGGCCCTCCGGCTCCTGGAGTCGGTGGCCCACGGGAGCGGAGGGCGCGAGGACGCCCTCCCCCTCCTGGCCGCCGACGCGCTCCTGACGCACGCTCTCCAGGCGCAGGCGGAGAGCGATCCGGCCGGGATCGCCGCGCTCGCCGGACGCTGGGGTGGGGCGGGACGGCTGGGGGAGCTGGCTGCCCGGGTCCCCGGCTCTCACCGCGCCTGACCGCGCCCACCCTCCACCTCCACTCCCGGTCGACTTGAGAGTCCTGACGCCCTCCCTCTGCCGTAGCGCGCTCGCGGCATCGCTGGCTCTCGCGGGGTGCTCCGGAGAGCCCTCCGGGAGCTTCACCCTCACGCTCACGGGCCCGATCGAGGGGACCATCCGCGGGGGCGCCACCTTCTGCCGTCGCCCCGGTACGGGGGAGACCCTGCTGGTGCTGCGCGACCCGGATACCTCCGCGGGGTTTCTCCTGGGGCGGCGCTCGCCGGACGGGGTGGCACCCGGGTCGTACGCCGTGGTGGCGGCGTCGGACAGCGTGGAGGGGCGGTTCTGGATGGCCTCCCGGCTGGACAGCCTGGAGGGCGGCTCGGAGTACAGCTTCCGGGTGGACGAGGGGAGCGTACGCATCATCTCGGCGGATTCGAGCTGGCTGAGAGGGCGCATCAACGTGCGGATGGTGGCGAGCGACGCCTCCCTGGAGGTCGACTCTCGGACCGGGGAGATCCGGCGCCTCCCCACCGAGCAGGCCGGCATCGCCGGGAGTTTCACGGCGGCCCGGGCCGCGAGCTGCGACGCCGCGGAGGCGGCCGGGTAGCCCCGTGCTTCCGCAACCTTCCCTCCCGCCATGACACCCGACCTGATCCGGGAGCTCCAGGGGTGCCGCTCGGCCGAGAAAGGGCAGGCGCTCTATTACCGGGCTCTCGCCGCGGAGGCGGAGCGGCGCGGCGACGACGCGTTGAGCGAGCGCTTCAACGAGCTGCACGCCGACGAGCAGCACCACGTCTCCCGGCTGACCGCCCGGCTCCTGGAGCTGGGTGCCGCCCCGGAAGACCTGTCCGGTCTCCGCTCCGTCCCCGCGGCGATCGAGGGGTGGGAGGAGGAGGCCCGCTCGCGGGAGGCGGAGGAGGTCCGGCGCTACGAGGCGCTCGCCGCCCGCGACCTGGACGGGGCCACGGCGGAGCTGGTGCGGGAGATCCTGGAGACGGAGCGGCACCATGCGCGGGAGCTGGGGGGAAAATGGACGCCGGCGTGATGCTGGGGCTGCGAGGGAAGCGGGCGCTGGTGTCGGGGGGC
>DATAAL010000039.1:0-9858 GCA_036260145.1 Longimicrobiaceae bacterium
CAGGGAACGCTCCACCCGCAGCTCCTCCACCAGCCGCTCGAACGGGACGTCCTGATGCGCGTGCGCCCCCATCACGCGCTCCCGCACCCGCCCCACCAGCTCCCGCGCGGTGGGGTCGGCGGAGAGATCGGTGCGCACCACCAGCGTGTTCACGAAGAAGCCGATGAGGGACTCCGTCTCCAGGCGCGTGCGCCCGGCCACCGGGGTGCCCACCAGCACGTCCTCCGTCCCGGCGTAGCGCGCCAGGAGCGCCTGGAAGCCGGCCAGAAGGACCGTGAAGAGCGTCGTCCCCTCGCGCCGGGCCAGCGCCCGCAGCGCCTGCGTGCCCACGGCGGAGAGCACGAAGCCGCGCACCGCCCCCCGGTTGCCGGCCACGGCCGGGCGGGGGTGGTCGGTGGGCAGCTCCAGCAGCGGGGGCGCTCCGTCCAGACGGACGCGCCAGTAGGCGAGCTGGGCGTCCAGGGTCTCGCCGGAGAGCCAGGCGCGCTGCCAGAGGGCGTAGTCGGCGTACTGGACCGGCAGCTCCGGCAGCGGGGAGGGGCGGCCGGCCACGAAGGCGTTGTACAGCGCGGAGACTTCGCGGAAGAGCACGCCCATGCTCCACCCGTCGCTGACGATGTGGTGCATGCACAGCAGCAGGACGTGCTCTCCCTCTCCCGTCTGCACCAGCGCGGCGCGCAGCAGCGGCCCCCGGGCCAGGTCGAACGGCCGCGCCGCGTCGGCCTCGGCCAGCCGCCGCGCCTCGGCCTCCCTTGCGGCGGCGGGGAGCGCGGTCAGGTCCACCCCGGGGAGCGGACGGGGCCCGGGCGGGAGGACCACCTGCACCGGCCCACCCTCGGCGCGGGCGAACACGGTGCGCAGCGCCTCGTGCCGGCGCACCAGCCCGGCCAGGGCGCCCTCCAGCGCGCGCCGGTCCAGCGCCCCGCGCAGCCGCAGCGCGACGGGAACGTTGTACGCGGCGCTCCGCAGCTCCATCTGCTGGATGAGCCAGAGCCGCTGCTGCGCGAAGGAGAGCGGGAGCGGCCCGCCGTCCCGGAGAGCCGGCACGATGGGCGGCGCCTGCACCCCAGCCCCGGCCCGCAGCGTCGTCTCCACCCGCGCCGCGAGACCGGCGACCGTGGGCGCATCGAAGAGCGCCTGGAGCGGGATCTCCACCCCGAGCGCCGCCTGTACGCGCGCCATCACCTGCATGGCCAGCAGGGAGTGCCCGCCCAGGTCGAAGAAGTCGTCGAGCGCGCCCACGCGCTCCACCCCCAGCACCGAGCTCCAGATGCCGCAGAGCGCCACCTCGGTCTCGGTCTGCGGCGCCACGTAGACCTGCTCCACCACTCCCCACTGCGGGTCCGGGAGCGCCCGGCGGTCCGTCTTGCCGTTCGGCGTCAGCGGCAGCCGCTCCAGCGGCACGAACGCGGAGGGCACCATGTACTCCGGGAGCCGTCCCCGCAGACCTTCCCGCAGCCGCGCGGGGGTCGCGTCCGGGTCGGCGACCACGTAGGCCACCAGGCGCTTCTCCACGGCCCCCTGGCCGTGCACCGTCACCACCGCCTCGCGGACCCCCTCCTGGGCCAGCAGGGCGGCCTCGATCTCCCCCAGCTCGATGCGGAAGCCGCGCACCTTCACCTGGTGGTCGATACGCCCCAGGTACTCCAGCTCCCCGGTGGGGAGCCACCGCGCGAGATCCCCGGTGCGGTAGAGGCGCCCTCCGGCCTCGCCGGAGAACGGATCGGGGACGAACCTCTCCGCGGTCAGCTCCGGGCGTCCCAGGTAGCCGCGCCCCACCTGCGCGCCGCCGATGAACAGCTCCCCGGCCACCCCCACGGGTACCGGGTCGAGGGTGTCGTCGAGCAGGTAGATGCGGGTGTTCGCCGCCGGCCGCCCAATGGGAACGACCTGCCGTCCCGCGCGCCGGCCGCACTCCCAGTACGTCACGTCGACGGCGGCCTCGGTGGGGCCGTACAGGTTGTGCAGCCCGGCCGCGGGGAGCGCGTCCAGGGCGCGCTCCATCAGCTCGTAGGGGAGCGCCTCCCCGCTGCAGATCACCCGACGTACGCTCCCGCAGCGCTCCGGCTGGCCGGCCTCCAGGAACGCCTGCAGCATCGGCGGCACGAAGTGCAGGGTGGTGACACCCTCCCGCTCGATCAGCTCCGACAGGTAGTGCGGGTCCAGGTGCCCCTCGGGGCGGGCCAGCACCAGGCGCGCGCCCGCCAGCAGGGGCCAGAAGAACTCCCAGACGGAGACGTCGAAGCTGAACGGCGTCTTCTGCAGCACCGTGTCCGAGGCGTCCAGCCCGTACTCCTCCTGCATCCAGAGCAGCCGGTTGACGATGGCCCGGTGCTCGTTCATCGCCCCCTTGGGACGCCCGGTGCTCCCGGAGGTGTAGATGACGTACGCCAGGTTCTCCGGTCCGGCACCGCCTTCGAGCGGCTCCGTGTTCCCGGCGGCGATCCGCGGCCAGTCGCGGTCCAGGCACACGACGTCCGTCCCGCGCACCGGAAGCCCCTCCAGGAGCCGCTCCTGCGTGAGGAGCACGGGCACCGCGGAGTCCTCCAGCATGTAGGCGATGCGCTCGGCCGGGTAGGCGGGATCGAGGGGGACGTAGGCCCCCCCCGCCTTGAGAACCCCCAGGAGCGCCACGACCATCTCCACGGAGCGCTCCATGCAGACTCCCACCCGCGTCTCCGGACCCACTCCCCGCTGTCGAAGGGCGTCCGCCAGCCGGTTCGCCCAGCCCTCCAGCTCCGCGTAGCGCAGCCGCTCCTCCCCGGAGACCACCGCCACGGCTCCGGGCGTGCGGGCAGCCTGCTCCGAGAAGAGCCCGTGCAGCGTCCGCCCCACAGGGTACGGCCTCCCCGTGGCGTTCCAGCCCTCCAGCACCTGGCGGCGCTCCGCGGGGTCCAGGAGGTCGCACTCCCGGTGCGGGGCGAGCGGCGCGCGCGCCATCGCCTCGAGGGCCCGGCGGAAGTAGCCGCTAATCCGGTCGAGCTGCTCGTCGGTGTAGCTCGCGCGGTCGTACTGGATCACCAGCTCCGCCCGCTCCCCGGTCATGACGAAGTTCACCATGAACGCGAAGCTGTTCCTCCCGAATGCCTTCACGGAGCCCAGCCTGAGCCGGCCGGAGGAGGGAGTGCGGTCCAGGACGTGGAAGTGCACGAAGTTGAAGGCGGTCTCGAAGAGCGCCTCGCCGCGGTGCTGCCGCTGCATCTCCGCCAGCGGGAAGCGCCGGTACGGGAGGATCTCGCGCTCGGCGGCGAAGGCGGTCCGCACCAGGTCGACCCACGTCCCCCCTCCGAGTGTGACGCGGAAGGGGACGGTGTTGAGGAAGAGGCCCAGGACCCGCTCTCCGTCGCTCCCCTCCGGCCTCCCGTTGGTCACCAGCCCGGTCAGCACCTCCGCCTGTCCGCTCAGCAGGACGAGCACCCGGAGGTGCGCCGACAGGAGCACGCTCTTGAGCGGGGCCTGCGCCTCCTTCGCCACCCGGGTGAGGCCGGCTCCCAGCTCCGGCGGGAGGTACACCCCCCGGAAGGCGATCCGCTCCCCCGTCTCCGCCGGCCGCTCACCGGCCCACCCCGTGATGCAGGTGTCCGGCCGGTCGCGGAGCCGCTCCTCCCAGAACCGCCGCTGCTCCGGTGAGCCCACCACCTCCCGCTCTAGGGCGACGAAGTCCCTGAACTCGGTCTGCAGGGGCTCGACCTCCGCGCCGACCCCGTCCAGCTCGCGGAGGTATCCCTCCAGGAGCTCGTTCAGGAGGGTCGCCACACTCCACCCGTCCAGGATGGCGTGGTGCTCCACCAGGCCGAGCTGGAACCAGTCGGGCCCGCGGCGGTGCACGTGGACGCGGAAGAGCGGAGCGCAGGCGGGGTCGAACGGACGGTGCTTCTCCGCCTGGAACCAGGCGTCCAGCGCCGTGTCCTGCTCCTTCGGGGGGAGGGCGGAGAGGTCGTGCAGGAACAGCGGGACGGGAAGCTCCCGGTGGACGAGCTGCAGGGGCTCGGCGTAGTGGCTGAGATCGAAGGAGGTGCGCAGCACCGCGTGGCGCCGCATCACCGCCTCCATTGTGCGCCGCCACGCTTCCGCGTCGAAGACGGCGTGGACGGGGATGCTGGTCAGGTTGTGGTACAGGATGTCCTCGCGGCCCTGCTGGCCGTGGAAGAGCATCCCGAGCTGCAGCAGGGTGGCCGGGTAGGCGTCCTCCACCCTCGCGGGGAGCCTCGCCCGGTCGGCTTCGGAGATCTGGCTGAAGGGGAGCGTCGCCGCACGTCGCTCTGCGCTCGCGCCCCCCGTGCGCAGGAAGGCGGCGAGCTCCTCCACCGTCTGGTGCTGGAAGAGGTCGGGGATGGTGAATTCCAGCCCCCGCTCCCGCGCGCGTGCCAGGACACGGATGCTCAGGATCGAGTCTCCGCCCAGGTCGAAGAAGTTGTCGCGCACCCCTACGCGCTCGGTCCCCAGTACCTCCGCCCACGCGCCGCAGAGGATCTCCTCGGTCTCGTCGCGCGGCGCCACGTACGCCCCGGCCGCCCCGCCCCACTGCGGGTCCGGGAGCGCCCGGCGGTCGGTCTTCCCGTTCGGGGTCAGCGGCAGCCGCTCCAGCGCCACCAGGGCAGCGGGTACCATGTGCTCCGGGAGCCGCTCGCGGAGCGCGGCCCGCAGCTCCGCGGTGTCCAGCCCCGGCTCGCCGGCAACGTAGCCCACCAGCCGCTTCTCCCCGGCCCCCTCGCCGTACACCACGACCACCGCCTCGCGCACCCCCTCGAGCGCCGCGAGCGCGGCCTCGATCTCCCCCAGCTCGATGCGGAAGCCCCGCACCTTCACCTGGTGATCGATCCTGCCCAGGTACTCCAGGTCGCCGTCGGCGCGGTAGCGGGCCAGGTCCCCGGAGCGGTAGACCCGCTCCCCCGGCCGGAAGGGGTCCGGGAGGAAGCGCTCGCGCGTGAGCTCCTCGCGGTTCAGGTACCCACGCGCCACCCCCGCGCCGCCGACGTACAGCTCCCCGGGCACCCCCACCGGCACCGGCTGGAGGTGCGGGTCCAGCAGGTAGATCCGGAGGTCCGGGATGGTACGCCCGATCACGCTCCCGGACCCGGTCTCCACGTCTGCCCGGCGGATCGGGCGGTAGGTGACGTGGACCGTGGTCTCGGTGATCCCGAACATGTTCACCAGCAGGGGCCGCTCGTCCCCGTGCCGCTCCATCCATGGACGCAGGCTCTGCAGCTCCAGCGCCTCCCCTCCGAAGACCACCAGGCGCAGCGCCAGCCCGTCCGGCACCCCCAGCTCCTCCTCGGCCTGGACGAGCTGCCGGAAGGCGGAGGGAGTCTGGTTGAGCACCGTGACCCGCTCGCGCGCGAGGAGCCGATAGAAGGCCTCCGGGGAGCGGCTGGTCAGATAGGGCACCACCACCAGCCGGCCGCCGTAGAGGAGCGCGCCCCAGATCTCCCAGACGGAGAAGTCGAAGGCGTAGGAGTGGAAGAGCGTCCACACGTCGTCCGGCCCGAAGCCGAACCACGCCTCGGTGGCGGTGAAGAGGCGGACCACGTTGCGGTGGGTGACCATCACCCCCTTGGGCTTCCCGGTGGAACCGGAGGTATAGATCACGTACGCCAGGTTCTCGGGCCCCGCGGCCTCCCCGGGCGCCACGGCGCTCTCGCGCCCGATCTCCTCCCGGTCCCGGTCCAGGCACACCGTCTCGACCCCGTGCTCCGGGAGCACCCCCAGCAGCCGCTCCTGCGTGAGCAGCACCCGCACCCCCGAGTCCTCCAGCACCAGCGCCAGCCGCTCGGCGGGATATCCGGGGTCCAGCGGCACGTAGGCGCCTCCGGCCTTGAGCACGCCGAGAATGGCGACGACCATCTCCAGCGAGCGCTCCAGGCAGATCCCCACCCGCGCCTCCGGTCCCACCCCCTGGCGGCGCAGGCGGTGCGCGAGCCGGTTCGCCCGCCGCTCCAGCTCCGCGTAGTCGAGGCTCTCCCCCTCGCAGGCCACCGCCGGGGCGCCGGGGGTGCGCGCGGCCTGCTCCGAGAAGAGCCCGTGCAGCGTCCTCCCGGACGGGTACGCCCCCTCCACCTGGTTCCACACCTCCAGGAGCTGCCGGCGTTCCGGCGCACTCAGCAGCGGCAGCCGGGAGATGCGCTGGTCCGGATCGGCCACGGCCGCTTCCAGGAACACGCGGAGATGTTCCAGCATCCGCTCCACGGTGGAGCGGTCGAACAGGTCCGTGCTGTACTCGGCGTAGCCGGAGAGGACGGAATCCTCCTCCTGGAGCACCAGAGAGAGGTCGAACTTGGCCGTCCCGGTGGCCGGATCGAGCGGGACCGCGCGCACGCCGCCGAACTCGAAGGGGCGGGCGAGGTTCTGCAGGGAGAAGAGGACCTGGAAGACCGGCGTGTGGCTCAGGCTCCGCTCCACCTGCAGCTCCCCCACCAGCCGCTCGAACGGCAGCTCCTGGTGCGCGTGCGCCCCCAGCAGCCCCTCCCGCACCCGCCCCACCACCTCCCCGAACCCCGGCTCCCCCCCCAGATCCGTCCGCAGCGCCAGCGTGTTGATGAACAACCCGATCAACCCCTCCACCTCCCGCCGCGTCCGCCCCGCGATCGGACTCCCCACCACCACGTCCTCCTGCCGCGCGTACCGGCTCAGCAGCACCTTGTACGCCGCCAGCAGCACCATGAACAGCGTCGCCCCCTCCCGCCGCGCCACCCGCTGCAGCCCCTGCGTCACCTCCGCCTCCAGCCGCACCGGCACCAGGGCACCCCGGAAGCTCTGCACCGCCGGGCGCGGCCGGTCCATCGGCAGCTCCAGCACGGCGGGGGCGCCCGCCAGGTGCTCCTTCCAGTAGGTGAGCTGCCGCTCCAGGACCGCCCCGCGCAGGCGCTCGCGCTGCCAGAGGGCGAAGTCGGCGTACTGGATGGGCAGCTCGGGCAGCGGGGAGGGCTGTCCCCGGAGGAACGCTTCGTAGAGCGAGGCCAGCTCACGGAAGAGGATCTCCATGGACCAGCCGTCGCTGACGATGTGGTGCAGCGTGACCAGGAGGACGTGCCCCCGGGCGCTGAGGCGGAGGAGCATGGCACGGAAGAGGGGACCACTCTGCAGGTCGAAGGGGCGGTTCGCCTCCTCCCGCAGTCGCCGGTCCACCTCCGCCTCGTCCCGCTCGCCAACGTCCTCGACCACCAGCCTCCACGGTCCGGCGGGCGCGACCACCTGCTGGGGCTCCCCCCCCTCCATGAGGAACGTGGTGCGGAGGACCTCGTGCCGGCGGACGACCTCGCTGAAGGCCCGCTCCAGGACCCCCACGTCCAGCTCGCCTTGCAGCCGGAAGGCCGCAGGCATGTTGTAGAGCGGGCTCCCTGGATCGAACTGGTAGAGGAACCAGAGCCGCTGCTGCGCGAAAGAGAGCGGGAAGCCGCTGGAGCGGGCGGCCTTCTGCTGGAGGAGCCGGGCCAGCAGGCGGCGCTTCTCCTCCGCCGACTGCGCCTGTCCGGCTTCGCGGATGGTGCTGCTCATCAGCTATCCTTCGCTCGCTGACAGTCCGCTGAGGAGGCGCTCCACCTCCTCCTCCGAGAGTTGGTCCAGATCCGCGAGGAGCTGCTCCGCCGCGCCCCGGCCGATGATCCCGACCTCCGCCGCCGCCGGGGCACCCGAGATCACCTCGACCAGTGCCGCCACCGTGGGGGCCCGGACCAGTTCACGGAAGGTGATCTCCGCCCCCAGCGCGTCACGTACGCGGGAGATGAGCTGCGTCGCGGTCAGCGAGTGCCCCCCCAGCTCGAAGAAGCTGTCCAGCACCCCGACGCGCTCCACGCCCAGCGTCTCCGCCCAGATCCCGCAGAGGACCTCCTCGGTCTCGTTGCGGGGCGCCACGTACGCCTCCCTGGCGGCCCCCCACTGCGGATCCGGCAATGCCCGGCGGTCCACCTTCCCGTTCGGCGTCAGTGGGAAGGCCTCCAGGATCACGACCACCGCCGGTACCATGTACTCCGGAAGCCGCTTCCGCAGCCGCTCCTGCAGACCGGCCGTCTCCAGCCCCGACTCGCCGGTTGCGTAGGCCACCAGGCGCTCCTCCCTGGCCCCCTCACCCCGCACCAGCACCACCGCCTCGCGCACCCCCTCCTCGGCCAGGAGCGCGACCTCGATCTCGCCCAGCTCCACGCGGAAGCCGCGGAGCTTGACCTGGTGGTCCGTCCGCCCCAGGAACTCCAGGCTCCCGTCCGGCAGCCAGCGCACCTGGTCACCCGTGCGGTATACCCTCTCCCCCGTGCGGAACGGATCCGGGAGGAACCGCTCCGCAGTCAGCTCCGGGCGTCCCCGGTAGCCCCGCGTCACCCCGACGCCGCCGATGTACGCCTCCCCGGGCACCCCGGTGGGCACTGGCTGGAGGTGCTCGTCCAGGACGTACACCCGCGCGTTCGGCACCGGACGCCCGATGGGGAGACGCCCGTCCGGCATCCGCGCCATCTCCCCGGGCGATGCCCGGCACAGCGTGGTGCACACGGTGGTCTCGGTGGGGCCGTACGGCCCCACGAAGGCGGCGTGCCGCCCGGTGCGCTCGGTCCAGCGCCGGAGCTGCTCCGTCTGCACGCTCTCCCCTCCCGCCAGCACGAGCCGGAGGTCGGGGAGGAGATCCCCTCCCTCCATTCGCTCCAGCGAGTCGAGCCAGTGCTTCCAGAGCGCCGCGGGCATGTCCGCCACGGTGATCCGGTGGGCATCGCAGTAGCGCCGCAGCTCCTCCCCTCCCAGACCCGCCCGGTCGCGGGGGAGGACCAGGGTGGCCCCGCTCGCCAGGGTGGCGTAGATCGTCCCGACGGAGGCGTCGAAGCTGAGGGAGACCAGGAGAAGGAGGCGGTCGCCGGGACGCAGCTCCAGGATCTCGCCGAAGGCCCGCGCGAGGTTGACCACCCCGCGGTGCGGCACCAGCACCCCCTTGGGGCGCCCGGTCGATCCCGACGTGTAGATCAGGTAGGCGAGGCTCTCCGGCTCCCCCGATTCCGGGAAGGGCTCGGCGCTCTCCGCCTCGATGGCTTCCCGGTCGCGGTCAAGGCACAGCGTCGGCAGCGAGGTCTCCGGGAGGGCGCCGAGGTGCTCCGTCCGGGTCAGCAGCGCCACGGCGCCGCTGTCCTCCAGCATGTACGCCAGCCGGTCCCGGGGGTACGTGGGGTCCAGGGGAAGGTACGCGCCCCCGACGTTGAGCACCCCGAGCATGGCGACCACGGCGTCGGCAGAGCCGTCCAGACAGATCCCCACCAGGCGCTCGGGGCCGACGCCGATCCGCCGGAGGGCCCGGGCGAGCCGGTTGGCCCGCTGCTCCAGCTCCAGGTAGCCGAGCCGCTCCCCCTCACACTCCACGGCGGTCCGGTCCGGGGTCCTCGCGGCCTGCTCCGCGAAGAGCTCCTGGATGGTCCGCCCGGCCGAGTACTCCCGCTCTGCGCCGCTCCACTCCCCCAGGAGCCGCTGCCGCTCCTCCGCCGCCACGCGCGGGAGGGCGGCCAGGGGGCGACCGGGGTCCTCCGCGATCCCCTGCAGGAAAGCGCCGAACTGCGCCGCCATCCTCTCCACCTCCTCCGGGGCGAGGCACTCCGGGTCGAAGACCCAGCGGCACTCCTCCGCGGAGATCACCACCTGCAGCGGTCCGGCCTCGCCCCGCCCCCAGGCGATGGTGACCGGCCAGCGTCCGCCAGGGAGCTGCTCGGCCACCCTGCGCAGCTCGGGGTAGCGCAGGGGAAGGTCCCTGGCGAAGGTGCGGCGCCGCTCCAGCTCCCGGACCTGTCCGTGGAGCGTCTCCAGCACCCGGGAGAAGGGCTCCTCCGGCCGCGGCTCGAAGCGGAGCGGGACCGTATCGGCGAAGAGGGGCGAACGAGCGTCGGCCTCCTC